>CAISDD010000001.1 GCA_903883985.1 uncultured Pseudomonadota bacterium
CAGGGCCGGGTCCGGTTACACAACGGGGTGTGACCACCAAACGTTCATCGACCTCAAGTCCGCCTGCTTCCACTCCCTACATGAGGGCAGTGCGCTGGCTTTCATCATCGGGGGCGAACTTTAGGATCATGACTGGTTACTGTGTGATTCGGCAAGCGACAGCGGCTCGGTGTCGCGAGTCTCTGTCATGGCGGCTCTGAGTGCCGCGAGTGCCGTGCCGAAGTCGTAGGCGTGGATGCCGGCCGCGATCTCGCGGTACTGTCCGGGGAATGCCGCGAACAACAGATCGGCGTTGGCATCCAGTACCTCCTCGGCTTCGGAACCGCTCAGCAGCGATTTCAGTTGCGCGCAGACCGCTTTGAGTTTGAGTGGATCGACTTCGACCCGCTCCCGCGCCCTCTCCACCGGCAGTATGGCCGCGAGTCGCAGAAGGAGGTTTTCCAGCGGTTTTTCGTGCGCTTCGAGACGAAGCAGGATATCCGCGCGCGATGCACGCTCCTGGATCGCTGCTTCGAGGGCTTGCGCCAAGAGTTGCAATTCGGTGGCGCCGATGATGCCGGAAACGCCCTTCAGGGTGTGCGCGAGCCGCTCCGCGACTTCCCAGTCTTCACCCTCCAGTGCCTTGAGCAGTTCGGCTGCGGTGGACTTTTGCCCGGTGGCAAACCTGCGCAACATCGAAAGATAGAGCGGCTTGTTACCGAGGAGGCGGCGCAGTCCACCGGCCATGTCCACTCCGTCGATGCCGGAGGGCCATTCGGCACCCGCCACCTGGGGCTGGATCGTCGTCACGCCGACCAAACCGGTGGGGCGCGGCGGGATCCATTTCAGCAGCATCTTCCACAAGTCATCGGGCTCGATCGGCTTGGGCAAGTGGTCGTTCATGCCTGCGGCGAGACAGCGCGCGCGGTCGGGCGGCAAGGCGTTGGCCGTCATCGCTACCACCGGCGGGTCCTTGAAGCGATCCAGCGCGCGGATTGCCTGGGTTGCTGTCAAACCGTCCATCACCGGCATCTGCATGTCCATCAGAACCAGGTCGTACTCAACTCGCCGCACCTGGTCCAGTGCAAACTGACCGTTCGGGGCCTCATCGACGACGAAGCCGGCTCCCCTCAGCAATTCGCTCGCCACCTCCAGGTTGAGTTCGTTGTCCTCCACCAGCAGGAGGTGTGCCCCCCGGATGCTGGCCAGTTGTTCGTTCGTGTCGGTAGGCGCTGCCTGGGTGAGCGTGCTATCGATTTTGCCGCCGAGGAGGCTGACCACGCAATCGAACAACACCGATGCACTGACCGGCTTGAGCAGCACGACCGCAATACCGGCTTCCTCCGCCCCCGCGATGAGGTCTTCACCACCATACGCATCCACCATGAGCAGCGACGGTATGCGAAGCTGAGGCAGCGCCTGAAGCCGCCGTGCCATCTCGATTCCATCCATGCCCGGCATCTGCCGGTCGAGGACAACGATCTCGTAGGGCATGCTTAGAAGCTCGGCGCGTTCCACGGCGGCGATGGCCATCTGGCCCGAGTCGGCATGGTCGAGCTTGAGCTTCATGGTTTCGAGGAGATCGCACAGCGCCCGTCGTGTACTCGCGTTCTCGACCACCACCAGCACTCGTCTCCCCTGTAGGTCACTCGACACCCGCCGCCGCCAGACCCCCTTGCCCAGGCGAGCGGTGAACCAGAAAGTGCTGCCCTGGCCGGGCTCGCTTTCCACGCCCACAGATCCACCCATCAATTCGGCCAGATTCCTGGAGATCGCCAGGCCGAGGCCGCTGCCGCCGAATTCACGCGTGGTCGAGGTATCGCCCTGGGAGAAACTCTGGAACAAACGCCCGATCTGTTCCTGCGACAGACCTATGCCCGTATCGCGCACGGAGCCGTGGATCAGCACCTCCGTTTCGGTCTCCTCCTGGATGCGGATGTCGATGCCGATCTCACCCTGCTCGGTAAACTTCACGGCATTGTTGCTGTAGTTGATCAGAATCTGAGCCAGCCGCAAGGGGTCACCAACCAGCATGAGTGGCACGTTCTGGCCGACCTCGATGACCAGTTCCAGCCCCTTGGCGGCGGCTTTTTCAGCGATCAGATTGGCTACGTTGTCGAGCACCTTCTCCAGTTCGAATTCGATGTGCTCGACATC
>CAISDD010000002.1 GCA_903883985.1 uncultured Pseudomonadota bacterium
AGAGCACCGTTCCCGAGCCCGCGTTGATGGAACTCTACCAAGCATTGAAGATCACCCCAGCCCCAGGAGGCACCAAGAAACTGATCATCTGACCGCCAATTTGCGCAAAACTGGGCACAAAAAACACCAGTACGCAGTAACCTTATGATTGTTAAGTGAAAAATATGGCTCTTGTTAAACCCCGGTTGAGAGGGGCCACCGGTGAAGTCGCGATAGGTCTCGTCACCTCGTCGATAGGGTGCCCTGCCTTATTGAGAAGTTACCACCTGAACGGTGAAGCACCCGGGCAGGGACGCTTGCGAGAGGCCTATCGGCCCGAGGACTGGCCTCCCACACCCCGCGTCAACGAGTCGGTGCGACCGGCGCCATGCGCAAATCCGGCAGGAACACCGCCAGCAGGCCAAGGAGCGGCAGGAAGGAACAGACGTGATAGACCACGTCTATGCCCCAGCGGTCGGCAACCTGCCCGAGTACGGCGGCACCGATGCCAGCCAGGCCGAAGGCGAGACCGAAAAACAGCCCGGAGATCGTCCCGACCCGCCCAGGTATGAGTTCCTGCGCGTAGACGATCATGGCCGGAAAGGCCGAGGCCAGCATGAAGCCGATGATCATGGTCAGCGCCACCGAGGCCTCCACGCCGACATAAGGCAGAGCCAGGGTGAAAGGGGCCACGCCCAGGATGGACATCCAGATTACCTGCTTACGGCCGATGCGGTCGCCGATCGGCCCGCCCAACAGGGTGCCTGCCGCCACGGCGAAGAGAAAATAGAACAAGTGGTACTGCGCCGCCTGGGTGGCGATCTGGTAATGGTGCATCAGGTAGAAGATGAGGAAGCTGTTGATGCTGGCCAGGTAAAAGAACTTGGAGAAAATCAGCGCCAACAGCACGCCCAACGTGATCAGAACGCTGCGCCTGGGCAAGGCGTGCAATTCCACAGCGGCCTGCCGTTTCGGTCGCCGGTTCTGGTGGCCATACCACACGCCCACCCCGGCGAGCACGATCATGGCCAGGAGCGCGACCAGGGAGAACAAGGCGATGCTGCGCTGTCCGTGCGGCAGCACGACCCAGGCCGCCAGCAGTGGACCGAAGGCGGCGCCGGCATTGCCCCCCACCTGGAAGATGGATTGCGCCAGGCCATGACGCCCGCCCGAGGCCATGCGCGCCACGCGCGAGGATTCCGGATGGAAGATGGCCGAGCCTGTGCCCACCAGGGCCGCAGCGACCAGCAACATGGAAAAACTCGCGGCCTGGGACAGCGCGAGCAGACCGAGCAGGGTGCAGCCCATCCCCAGTGAGAGGGAAAAAGGCATGGGGCGCCGATCGGTGTAGAAGCCGACCAGCGGCTGTAGCAGCGAAGCGGTGAACTGGAAGGCCAAGGTGATCATGCCGATCTGCCCGAAATCGAGATGGAACTGCGCCTTGAACATGGGATAGATGGCGATCATCAACGACTGCATGGTGTCGTTGAGAAAATGGGAAAAACTGATGGCGCCCAATACCTTGAAGGCGGTGCGGTCGGCTTGTTGGTCTGTATTCACGGTCGGGATCACACGGGTCGGGCGGGGAATTATATCGCCTCCCGCCAGCCGGCATTTGCCGCCTGTCGAGGCCGGCACGCGAGGTGCTGCGCCATGGCGCCACCTGGATCATAGATATATCTCTTTAGTCGTACTCAATGCCTTCGCCCCAGGCCGCTAAATGGCTATGATCCCATGTTCACTTACCCCTTACCGAGCCCCCGATTGCACAACATGAGCCGCCCGGACGGAATGCGCGCGGAGCAGACCCAGGCCATGTCGGGCCGTCTGATGCTGGGCATGGGCATTGCGATCGCCTTGATCCTGGCACTCGCCGGCTATTCCCTATGGCATAGCAGAACGAGTTTGCAGCACGAGGCGGAGAATTATGTGGCCAGCCAGGCCGGCCTGCTCGAACGGTCCGTCTTTACCTCTATCCACGAGGCCGACCTGGCTCTGCTGGTGGCGGCGCAGGAGTATCGCCGCGATGCGACCTGCGGCCAGGCGCGGGTCGCCGCCTATTCTTCCTTCCTGGAAACCCTGCATGGCTACCTGCCCAGCATCCTCAGTTTGCGCGCAACCGACGTGAACGGACAGATCCGCTATGGCGAGGGCATAGCCCCGGACAAGCCGGTGCGAATCGCGGATCGCGAGCGCTACATAGCCGCCGTGGCCACCCCCACCCTGGCCATCACGGCGCCGACCGTGGCGCGCATGAGCGGCCAGTGGATTCTGCCGCTCACCCGGCGCATGGAAAGCAGCGATGGCCGCTTCGCCGGGGTCGTCTATGCCAATATCCCGGTCGCCTATTTTACCGGCTTGTTCGCGACACTCCGGGCCGGGCCGCACGCAACGATCCTGCTCTTCGACGCCCAACGCAATATCTTCATCCGCCAGCCCGAGGCGATTGGTCCAGGCGGCGCACTCGGACTGCGCATCGGCTCGCCCCAGTTCAGAACACTCTGGGATCAGGGCATCCGCGCGGCGACTTATCGGGGACGCAGTACCACCGACGGCATCTGGCGCACCTACAGCTATCTCCAGGTGGGCGACTATCCCCTGTATCTCATGGTCGGCCTGGCGGAAGAAGACTACCTGGCCCCCTGGTATGGCCAGGTCTGGATCACGGTGGCCTTCTTGGTGCTGCTGGCCATGCTGCTGACACTCCTATCGCGGTCCCTGCAACGCTCGATGGATGCCAGGCAGCGGGCCTATCTGGCCCTGGCCGAGAATCAGGCGCACATGGAACGCCTCCTGGCCGAACAGAAGATGATGCTGGAAAACGAGTTGATCGGCATCGTAAAAGTCTGCGATCGTACGGTCGTGTGGGCCAACCCTGCCTTCGAATTGATGCTGGGCTACGGACCAGGCAAACTCATCGGGACGCCCACCCGCCAGCACTATCCAAGCGAAGCCGCTCATGAAGCCTTCGGCGCTGCCGCGTATCCCGTGCTGTCCGCCGGAGGGGTTTACCGCGCGCGGATCGAGCATGTGCGCCAGGATGGCCGGCACATCTGGGTAGAGATCAGCGGCACCATCCTGGATCACGAACGTGGAGTATCCCTGTGGGGATTTATCGATGTCAGCGACCGCAGGGCCACAGAAGCCAAGCTCCAGCTTGCCGCCAGCGTATTCAGCCACGCCCGTGAGGGCATCCTGATCACGGCAGCGGACGGCGACATCATCGAGGTCAACGCCGCCTTCAGCGAAATCACAGGCTATGCCCGCAACGAGGTTCTGGGGCTTAATCCGCGCTTGCTTAATTCCGGGCACCACGACCTGGCTTACTTCGAGGCCATGCGGCGCGACCTGACCGAGAAGGGATACTGGTACGGAGAAACCTGGAACCGGCGCAAGGATGGTTCGGTGTTCGCCGCGATGCAGACCATCAGCGCCGTGCTCGACGACCAGGGCCACGCACAGCAATATGTATCCATGTTCTCCGACATCACCTTGCAAAAGGAACACGAACGCCAGCTCGAACATATTGCCCACTACGACGCCCTGACTGGCTTGCCCAACCGCGTGCTTCTGGCCGACCGCCTGCACCAGGCGATGGCGCAGGCGCGACGCCACACGCTGCATCTGGCCGTGGCCTACCTTGACCTCGATGGTTTTAAGGCCATCAACGACCATCACGGCCACGCCATCGGCGACCAGTTGCTGATCGTCCTGGCCAGTCGATTGCAGTTGGCCCTGCGCGAGGGCGACACCTTCGCACGACTAGGCGGGGACGAATTCGTCGCGGTGATGGCCGACCTCGTGAGCATAGAAGCCAGTGCGATCATGCTCACCCGTCTGCTGGCAGCCGCGCAGGAACCCGTGCATGTCGGCGAGTGCATGCTCCAGGTGTCCGTCAGCATAGGCGTGAGTTTCTACCCGCAAGGGGAGGAAATGGATGCCGACCAGATGCTGCGCCAGGCCGACTCGGCCATGTACCAAGCCAAGCTGGCTGGCAAGAATCGCTACCACATCTTCGATGCCGACCAGGACCGCAACGTCCGCGGCCACCACGAAAGCCTGGAGCGCATCCGCCAGGCCCTGGCCGCATTGGAGTTCACGCTTCACTATCAACCCAAGGTGAACATGCGCAGCGGCCGCATCATCGGTGTCGAGGCACTGATCCGTTGGCAACACCCGGAGCAGGGTCTGCTGCTGCCGGCGCGGTTCCTGCCAGTCATCGAGGAACATGCGTTAGCCATCGGCGTGGGGGAATGGGTCATCGCCACCGCCCTGGCGCAGATGGAAACCTGGCTGGACGCCGGCCTGGATATTCCCGTGAGTGTGAATGTCAGCGCGCGTCAGTTGCAGCAGCCTGATTTTGGCGCACGCCTGCAAGCCCTCCTGGCTGCCCACCCGCGTATCCAGCCCGAGTCCCTGGAACTGGAGGTGCTGGAGACCAGCGCACTGGAAGACATCGTTCAGGTATCTAAGGTGATGCACGCCTGCCGCGAGATCGGGGTGAAGTTTGCCCTGGATGATTTCGGCACCGGCTATTCCTCGCTGACCTATCTGCGCCGCCTGCCGGCCGAGCAACTCAAGATCGACCAGAGTTTCGTGCGCAACATGCTGGAGGACCCCGAGGATCTGGCTATCCTGGAAGGCGTCCTGGGATTGGCCAGCGCCTTCCGCCGCCAAGTCATCGCCGAAGGCGTGGAGACCGTGGCGCACGGCGTCATGCTATTGCAGTTGGGTTGTGAGCTGGCTCAGGGCTATGGGATCGCCCGTCCCATGCCGGCTGCCGACTTGCCCGCCTGGGTTCGCACATGGAAGACCGAACCGGCCTGGTCCAACCTGCCAGCGATCAGCCGTGACGACCTGCCGCTGCTCTTCGCCGCCGTGGAGCATCGAGCCTGGATCACGGGGGTCGAGGCCTATCTTCAGGATGAGCGCAGTGCCCCGCCCACGCTGGATCAACACCATTGCCGCTTCGGCGTCTGGTTGAATCGCGAGGGCCCGATACGCTCACTGCCCGCGTTTCAGGCCATCGACGCGCTACACCGGCGGGTGCATGAACTAGGATGTGAGCTGCATGAACTGAGCCTCCAAGGGCGCAAGGCAGAAGCGCTGACCAGGTTGGTCGAACTCTATGCGCTACGCGATGCGCTACTGGAGCGGCTGCATTCCTGTGTACTTACCGCCGCGGCTCACCAAAGGGCGAGGCAATGATCCAGAGATCCGTAGCTTGGGTTAGTGGCTTTAGTCCGGCGGCATGGGAGTCCTCGGCTATAATCCGCAACCCTGTAGCCGCTCCGCTTGCCTCTCCCCCCGGCGCCCGGCTCCACGCCGAGGCCACCGATTACCCTTTCCCGCCATGGCCAGAACCGACAAACACACGCTACCCAAGGATTTCGAAAGCGCCATTCAGGAACTGGAAGCCCTGGTTTCCGAGATGGAATCTGGTCGCCTCAACCTGGAAGCCGCACTCGCCGCGTACAAGCGCGGCAGCGAACTGACCGCCTATTGCCAGAAGACCCTGGATGCGGCCGATCAACAGGTGAAGGTGCTCGATGGCGGCCTACTCAAAGACCTGCCCCTGGAGGATGACGATGACTGATTTCGCCGCCTGGTCGCGCCTCATCCAGGCGCGTACCGAGAACGTCCTGACCGCCTTGCTACCCTGCGTAGCCATCGCCCCGGAGCGGCTCCACGACGCCATGCGCTACGCCACCCTGGGTGGGGGGAAACGGGTGCGGCCCATGCTGGCTTACGCGGCCGGAGAAGCGATGGGCGCGGAACCCGAGCGGGCGGACTGCGCTGCGGCCGCCGTCGAATTGATCCACGTCTATTCGCTCACCCACGACGACCTGCCGTGCATGGACGACGACGACCTGCGACGCGGCAAGCCCACCTGCCACGTAGCCTACGACGAGGCTACAGCCCTCCTGGTGGGGGACGCACTGCAAAGCCTGGCCTTCGAGGTGCTGACGCGTCCCGACGCCGCAGCAGACGCCGCCACTCAGGTGGAAATGCTGTGCTTGCTGGCGCGCGCCGCCGGTTCGCGCGGCATGGCCGGCGGCCAGGCCGTGGATCTGGCGGCGACGGGTCGCACCCCGGATCTTGCCGAACTGGAATTCATGCACATCCATAAGACCGGCGCCTTGATCCAGGCCTCCGTGCTGCTCGGCGCGCTCTCCAGCGGGGTGCTGGACGCGGCGACACGGGGGCGCATGGAGCGTTATGCGCGCTGCATCGGCCTGGCCTTTCAGGTGATGGACGATGTGCTCGATGCCGAGATCGACACCGCCACCCTGGGCAAGACCGCCGGCAAGGACGCGGCCCAGGGCAAGGCTACTTATCTCAGCCTGATGACGGTGAAGGAAGCCCGCACCTATTCCCATGAACTTCTGAACGACGCCATTGAGTCCATCCGGCCTCTCGGTGAGCGTGGTTTGCGCCTGGCACAGATCGCCCGTTTCATCGTCGAACGCAGCTATTGACCATGTCCTTGTTAGAACACATCGCCTCTCCCGCCGACCTCAAGACCTTGAGCCGAGCGCAACTCAAGGACGTGGCCGACGAGTTGCGCCAGTACATCCTGGATAGTGTCGCGCGGACTGGCGGCCACCTCGCCTCCAACCTGGGCGTGGTGGAACTCACCGTAGCGCTGCATCGCGTTTTCGACACGCCGGAAGATCGCATCGTCTGGGACGTCGGCCATCAGACCTATGCCCACAAGATACTCACCGGCCGCCGCGAACGCATGCACAGCCTGCGCCAGACCGATGGCCTCTCCGGCTTTCCCAAGCGCGAGGAAAGCCCCTACGACGCCTTCGTCGCCGGCCACTCCAGCACCTCGATTTCCGCCGCACTCGGAATGGCGGTTGCGGCCCGGCTCAAGGGCGAGGAGCGGCGCGTGGTGGCGGTGATTGGCGATGGCGCCATGACGGCCGGCATGGCCTTCGAGGCCCTCAACAATGCCGGGGCGATGGACGCCAACCTGCTAGTCATCCTCAATGACAACGACATGTCGATCAGCGCCAATGTCGGCGCCCTCAACAGCTACCTCACCAAGCTGCTCTCCGGGCGGTTCTATAACAACCTGCGCAGCCGTGGCGAGAAGATTCTGGCTACCCTTCCCCCCATCCACGAACTGGCGAAGCGCGCGGAAGAACACCTGAAGGGCATGGTCACTCCGGGCACCCTGTTCGAGGAATTCGGCTTCAATTACTTGGGCCCCATAGACGGTCACGACCTCGACGCCCTGATCCCCACCCTCAGCAACATCCGCGCCTTGCAGGGCCCACAATTCCTGCACGTAGTCACACGCAAGGGCAAGGGCTACGACTTCGCCGAAGCCAATCCCTGTCTGTACCACGGGGTCGGAAAATTCGAGGTGGCAAAAGGGGTTGCGCCCAAGACCTCGGCGCGTCCCACCTATACGGAAGTTTTCGGGCAATGGCTGTGCGACATGGCCGAGGCGGACGCGCGCCTGGTCGGAATCACCCCGGCGATGAGCGAAGGCTCCGGGCTGATCGAATTCAGCAAACGCTTTCCCGAACGCTATTTCGATGTCGGAATCGCCGAACAACACGCGCTCACCTTCGCCGCAGGACTGGCCTGTGAAGGGCAGAAACCGGTTGTGGCGATCTATTCCACCTTCTTGCAGCGCGCATTTGACCAACTGATCCACGATGTCGCCCTGCAAAACCTGCCGGTGCTGCTGGCCATAGACCGCGCTGGCCTGGTCGGCGCCGACGGCCCGACACACGCGGGTGCCTTCGACCTCTCCTTCCTGCGCTGCATTCCCAACATGCTGATCGCGACGCCCTCGGACGAGAACGAATGCCGTTGCCTGCTCACCACTGCGTACCGCTACGACGGACCCAGCGCCGTCCGCTACCCGCGTGGCATCGGGCCTGGAGCATCCTTGTCGACGACGCTGGAAGCCTTCCCCGTAGGCCGTGGCGTGTTGCGCCGCACGGGGGCCAACACCGCACTCCTCGTCTTTGGCGCCCCGCTCAACGCCGCCTTGCAGGCCGCCGATGCGCTGGACATGAGCGTGGCCGACATGCGTTTCGTCAAGCCGCTGGATCGGGAACTGCTGCGACAACTGGCGCTAAGCCACACGCGCCTGGTCACGGTCGAGGAAAATGCGATCATGGGCGGGGCAGGTGCGGCTGTGGCGGAGGCGCTCGCGGACATGGGGATCACCATCCCCTTGCTGCACTTGGGGCTGCCTGACCGCTTCGTCGAGCACGGCGACCCCGCCCTGCTCATCGCACGCGTAGGGCTAGACGCCACCGGTATCGAGCGTAGTCTGCGAGCCTGGGTTTGAATCCCACGGCGAAAGCGACAAACGCAGGTTTGGCTTGCTCGACCGGCCACGAATCCGTATTATGCGCGTCTTATTTTTCCCGCAGAATTCAAGGAGTCTCGTATGGCCAATAGCGCACAGGCTAAGAAGCGCGCCCGCCAGAACGCGGTGCTACGTTTGCACAACATGTCTCAGCGCTCGGCTTACCGGACCGCTGTGAAGAAGGTCCGCAAGGCGATCGAAGCCGGCGACAAGACCGCCGCGCAGGACGCACTGCAAAGCAACATGA
>CAISDD010000003.1 GCA_903883985.1 uncultured Pseudomonadota bacterium
CAATGTCCTGGGCATCCTTTCCCTGGTGTTCTGGGAGTTGATCCTGGTGGTTTCCGTGAAATATGTCGGCATCATGATGCGGGCCGACAACAAGGGCGAAGGCGGCATCCTTGCCCTGCTCGCCCTGGCCCAGGCCCAGGCACCACTGGGTTCGCGGGTGCGCTGGACCCTGATGACGCTGGGTTTCCTCGGTGCCTCGTTCTTTTTTGGAGATAGCCTGATCACCCCGGCCATCTCCGTGCTGTCCGCGATTGAGGGCTTGCAGATGGGAAATTCTGCCTTGCACCCCTTCGTCGTGCCCCTCGCCCTGGGCATCCTGTTCGGCTTGTTCATCATTCAGCGCAAGGGCACGACCACCATCGGCAGATTGTTCGGGCCGATCATGCTGGTCTGGTTCGGCGTGCTGGGCGGACTGGGCGGGCTCATGGTCTATCACCATCCCCAGGTGCTCGTAGCACTCCAGCCCATCCATGCCATTCATTTCTTCACAGCGCACGGCGTGGCCAGTTTCCTCATACTCGGCGCGGTGGTGCTGGCCATTACCGGCGCGGAAGCCTTGTATGCCGACATGGGCCATTTCGGCCGCTACCCCATCCAGATCGTATGGTTTGCCTATGTCCTGCCGGCCCTGGTGCTCAATTATTTCGGCCAGGGTGCTTTGTTGCTTGCCGATCCGTCCGCCTTGCGCAACCCTTTCTATCTGCTTGCCCCGAGTTGGGCGCTCTATCCCATGATCGGTTTGTCGACGGCGGCCACCGTAATCGCTTCCCAGGCCGTCATTTCCGGCGCCTTCTCGGTCACCCGGCAGGTCATCCAGATGGGCTATGCACCGCGCTTGATCATTCGCCATACCTCGGCGGCCGAGTCCGGCCAGATCTACATTCCCTTCGTGAACTGGACCCTGATGGTTGGCGTCGCCTTGCTGATCATCAGCTTCCAGAACGCTGATAACCTGGCAAATGCCTACGGTATCGCCGTTACCGGAACATTCGCCATCAGCACCATCATGATGGGCGTGGTGATGCGGGTGCGCTGGGATCTCGGCTTGCTCGTAACGCTGACCGGCATGTTGATCTTCCTGAGCATCGATCTCGTTTTCTTCGGCGCCAATGCGGTCAAGATCCCGGAAGGGGGCTGGTTCCCGGTGCTCGCCGCCCTGATGGTCTTTACCCTGCTGGTGACCTGGAAACGCGGCCGCGACACGGTCTTGCGGCGCCTGCGCGAGGAGGCGCTGCCGCTCGTGCCTTTCGTCACCGGCCTGCTGGAGAATCCACCTCTGCGTGTGCCGGGTACAGCCGTGTTTATGACCGCCGACGCGGCTGGCGTGCCTTCGGCGCTGCTACATAACCTCAAGCACAACAAGGTGCTGCACGAGCGGGTGGTGATCCTGAACGTGCGTTACGGCCAAACCCCCTATGTAGCGGATGTTGATCGCCTGGAAATACGGCAATTGGCGGAGAATTTTTATCATGTCGTCATCCGCTACGGCTTCATGGACAACATCGATATTCCCAAGTCCTTGTCGGTATGCCCTTGCGGCATGGAATTCGACCTGATGGACACCACGTTCTTCTTCAGCCGGGAGAACCTGATCCCCACCCGGAACAAGGGCATGATGCTCTGGCGCGAGCATCTCTTCGTCGCCATGGCGCGCAACGCCGCCAGTCCCATGACATTTTTCCGGATTCCGGCCAACCGCGTGGTTGAACTCGGCACCCAGCTCGAAATCTGATCTTCGGAAGTTCAGACTTCCTGATCCAGCCGTAAGTGAAGCTTGCACTTTTTTGCAATTCAGACCTGGGAGTAAATCATCACGGCGCCGGTATCAAAGACTGTTGGGTTACGCCGACAGGAAGACGTCGGCTGACCCAACCCACGCAGCTGGCGGACGGCTCTGCTTCCCAACACGTAGGGTGGATAAGCGATAGCGCATCCACCATCACCGCCGCCAAAGGTGGATGCGCTTTGCTTATCCACCCTACGGGACTGGTATGGAACGGGCCTTTGGCCCGCAAATTTCCGCGCCAACGGCGCATCACCATACCAGCCTGGGGCAACGCCCCAGGAACCATCGACCCAAAACATGAGGGCTGAAAGCCCGACCCATCCTCATCGCCGTGCCGCAATCGCTTTATCGAAAGGGCTAAAGACCCAATTCCCGAAAAGAGAGCCAAGCGCATTCCGGAATTTACCGCTTAAATCCCGGTCTGGATCAGTAAATCCGAAGTTAGCGAGCGTCGCCTGTCGCTATTTTTTCAGCTGCGCCACTTCGAGTTGCAGATGGACTTCGAAAGCGCCATCGACTTCCCAGGTAAGGGTGAGTTCGACGGCCTGCATGATTTTTTCGAAGCCGGCTTCGGATTGCGACACGGTGAAGTGCGGCTGGGCCTTGATCCGGCCCGGGAGGGATGCGTGCAAGTGTATTGCGCCCCCCAGGTAATGGTCTTCCAGGGTGAGGTCGGCCAGGTCGTCCCAGACGAAATACTGGCCAAAACCACCGGCCACCGCCCCCTTCACCACGAAACAGCCGGCGGGGCCATCGCAGCAGGGTATGGCCAGGTTGAGCCGGGTGGAGAGGCGGCCGCTACCATTGCACTTGAAGGCTACGGAGAGCACGTTGTCGCGCACGCTGTAGATCTTGGCCACCCGGGTTTCTCCGGCCTGCCCCATGCAGAGCACGGCACCGCCCTGGATGAAGGTGGTCGCGTACTCCACGGGCAATTTCTGCCCGAAATCGGTCCAACTCTCCGCGAACAGGCCACGTGTACGGATGTCCGGGATGAGGTCCGCCGCGACGATCTCATGTTTGAAGCGCACCACATCATGCGCCGAGGCGATGCCCTCGCCTTCGTGTTCACGGGCAGCGAGCGACCCCGCTCGGGCCTTCTCGTGATAGTTCTCTTCGTAGCGCTTCAAGGTGTCGGCAAAGTTCTGCGCGAGTGTGTAGCTGGACAGCTCGATCAGGGCCGCGTCCTTGTCCGGCCTCACCACGGCCTGCAAGGCCAAGCTGCTCATGAAGACTTCCTCACGCCCGTCGAGGTCGATGTCTCCCGTGGCCAGGGCCGGGCGCGGCTGCAAGCCGTCGAGGCGGCGTTCCAACTGGATCATGGCGTGCCACAGCGCGCGCCGTAAGTGAGGCAGATAGATGCCGCCGAAGAGCCCGTGCCAGTATGCGTCATTGGCCTGTGACTCGTGCAGGAGTTCCACCAGATCCTGGCGCACCTGATCTTCGGGAAGGGCGGCCAGACGCGCCGACAGTGCCAGCATGCGCTTGTGCGCCCAGTTGGCTTCCGGGTAGCGGGTGAGGAAGTTTTTCCAGATGCCGCCGCGAATGAACGGGCGGTCGCGCTCCAGTACCCCTTCATGTTCGGCTGCGTGCACCAGTTCCGCATACCGCCGCGCGGCGGGTGCCGGCAAGGTCCACTCGCCCATTTCACTGTAGGAGACGGTAGGCAGGTAAACGATGCCACGAGTGCGCGTCTCGTTATGATGGTCACGGATATGCGTGCTGCGTATGGCGGGAGAGGCCAGCACGCCTTCGATGAAGTTCTTCAGCCAGCCGCGCTCATAGACCCAGCTATAAGTCTCCGGCCAGATGCCGAATTTTTCAATGTCATCGAAATAGATGGCGGCGGCCCCCGTGGTTTCTTCGGCCTGCGATTCGATGTAGGCGACCGCTTCACCGGCGGGCGAAAACGGCAGGCGGTAGCGCAAGGCTTCGGAGATCGGATAGACATCGATGCGGCGACCGTCTTCCTCGGTGGTGTGGTAACCGGATAGTTGCGCGCGCTCAGCTCCGGCGCAGAGGAAGTGGTAGTCGTCCACCATCACATAGCGAATGCCGGAATCGGCCAGGGCAGGCACCACGGTGGCTTCCCAGACCCGCTCGGTCAGCCAGGCGCCCTCGGGGCGCTGGCCGAAGTATTGCTCCAGACGATCCGACATCGCGGCGAGCTGGCTCATGCGGTCGCGGTAGGGAATCACCGCCAGTACCGGCTCCATGTCGCCGGCACCGAAGAACTCCACCTGGCCGCGCGCCGCCATCTCGCGCAGCAGCATCATGTCATCGGGGTGATGGGTGAACAGCCATTCCAGCAACCAGCCGGAAGAATGCAGCGCAAACTTGAAATCCGGGTAGCGATGCACGGTTTCCAGGAAAGGCTTGTAACAGCGCTGGTGGGCGTCCTCCATGACTTCAGGAAAATTGCCGACGGGCTGATGGGCGTGAACGCCGAAGAGAAGATTGATGATTCGGGACATGAAGAATCCTGGTATTTCGAATGTGGACGGGTCAGGAGGGTAGTCAGGCCAAGTAAGCGCAGCGCCGTAGCATAACAGCCGCCCCGCTTAAGTGCGTGACACAGCCTCGTCTGTACGCGCCGGAATTAGTTCAGTTCACCCCGACGCCGCATCCGCCACTGGTCACCCTGACGCTCTTCGCCGCCTTGTAGAACCGGCCGGCGCTGCGGGCGATCACCCAGACCTGAGACGTCTCTGCAACCTTGATGCGCATCTGTAGCGCCGGCACGACTTCCGGAGCGAGCTGGAAGGCGGCGATCAAGGGCTGCGGATTCCGATCCGCGAACACGATCAGGGCATCGACATCGGGCAGATCGCAGGAAAACTCGATGAAGACATTCGAGCCATCCACCGCGACTGCGGGCGCCTTGAGCCGGATCGCATCGTTCAGGACGGGATTGCTGCGCTGTAGCGCCTGCATGGTTTGCTTCAACCCGCCAACGGCGGCGTGGGCGTTTCGTGGCCGCAGTATTCCGGCGGCCATGGCCACTGCAAGCAGGGCACTAGACACCGTTCCACGCAGAACATCACGTCTGACTTGGTTCATGACTTGCTCCGGTTGGCATGACTCATGGGACGAGGCGTAGCCTCGCTGGAACAACTATTGCCGCTGCACCCGCTGCCGCCTGAGCAGGAGCCGCAGCCCTTGCCTTCCACGCGAAAGGGCCCGAGTTCCGGGTGGTGCTTGCCGAACAGGCGATAGGAACGCTGCACCAGAACGTAGAGCAGCAAGACGATCAGGATGGCGGCTATGGTGAAGAGGGTGCGCAAGACCAGACTCATTCCCCACCCCCCAGACCGGCGAAGCCCATGAAGGCGAGCGAAAGGATGCCGGCCAACATCAGGGTGAGCGCGGTACCCATCATGGCATTGGGCACCTGGGAGAAGCGCACCCGCTCGCGCACGCTCGCCAGCAGGGTCAAGGCCAGGGTGAAGCCAACGCCGCCACCCATGGCGAAGGTCAGCGATTGCAGGAAATTGTAGTCGCGTGCAGTCTGGAACAGGGCCACGCCCAACACCGCACAATTTGTGGTGATCAGCGGGAGATAGATCCCCAGGGCACGGAACAGCTCCGGGCTCTGCTTCTTGACATACATTTCCACCAACTGCACCGCCGCCGCGATCACCGTGATGTAGCTGATGAGTTCGAGATACTCCATGTGCAGCGGGATCAGCACCAGGTTCAAGAGATAGGCGCACACCGAGGCCATGAAGATCACGAAGGTGGTCGCCAACCCCAAGGGAAAGGCGACTTTCACGCTGTGAGTCACCCCCATGAATGGGCACATGCCCAGGAACATCGCCAGGACGAAGTTCCCGGACAGGATGGTGCTAATCAGTATCTGGCCGATAGACTCATGCATGGTCAGCCCCCCTGAGTCTGTGCGGCCAGGCCGTGATCTCTGCGGGCACGCACCAGCGCGAACACCATCAGCCACAGTCCCATCACGAAGAAGCCCCCAGGCGGCAGAATCATCACGACCCAGGGCTGGTAATGCGGGCCGAACAGGGAAATGCCGAACAGCGAGCCCATGCCGATCAGTTCACGCACGCCGCCGATCATGAACAAGCCGAGGGTGAAGCCCAGCCCCATGCCGGTGGCGTTGATCACGGAAGCCATGGGCGGATTGCGCGCCGCGTGCGCTTCCGCGCGTCCCAACACCAGGCAGTTGGCGACGATCAGCTTGATGTAGGCGCCCAGGGCCTCGTAAAGGCTGAGGCTGATGACCTGGATGCCATAATCGACCACCGTCACGAAGGTGGCGATGATGACGATGTAAGTGGCGATGCGGACTTCCTTGGGGATGACATGGCGCATCAGCGAGATCATCCAGCAGGAAGCGGCCAGGACGAAGGTGGTGGCCAGCCCCATGGAAATGGCATTGATCGCGGAAGTGGTGATCGCCATGGTCGGGCACATCCCCAGCACCATGACGAAGACCGGGTTGCGTTGCCAGAGTCCTTCGAGGAACTCGGCCCAGTTGCCAGGTGGATTCTTACCGGGAAGCAGGTTCATTTTCCCTCCTTGAGTTTGTCTACAAAAGGTAGGAGTTTGGGCAAAAGTGCGGCCGTGCTATCGCGGATGCCCTTGCCGACCGCCTTGGAAGTCACGGTGGAACCGGAGATGGCGTCGATCTCCCAGGAATGCTGCTTGGTGCCGTGTTTGACCACCTTGATCGCGTTGGCCACCGCCTTCATGTCCGCCGTCAGATGCGCATCCAGAGCCACGAAGTTCTTGAGGAAATCGCGGTCGGTGCGCACCTTGTCGCCTATGCCGGGCGTTTCATGCAGGCTCACCACACCCAAACCGGTGATGAGCTGTTTCACCGGATCGTAGGCATAGAGCACACGCACCTCGTCGGCATAGCCCTTGGCCACGGCCTCGGCGGCGATGCCCTTGAGCATCCCGGCGCGATCATAGGCGCCGAAGAACTTCACGCCGCCCTCGGGCACGTTGGGGCCGGCCGGGGCGATCCCCGCGCTGCTTGCGACGAACTCGCGCACGCTGGTGGCGCCGGGAATCACGCTGAACACCGCCCGTTCGGTCGCGATCTTCTTGTTTCTGGCGACGGCATCGAGACTGCCTTCATAGGCGCTGACGATGATCAACCCGCAGATCGTCGCCGCGATCCCCAGAGCGCGGATCATGGCGCCGCTCGGGGTGGTTTCCGCGGCGGAGGGTGCGGCTTCGCTCATGCCTTCTTTCCTTTTCGTTGGCCACTGAGGCTGCCGAAGACGCGCGGCTGGGTGTATTGGTCGATCATCGGCACCAGGCTGTTGGCGAACAGGATGGCGTACATCACGCCCTCGGTTAAACCGCCAAAATAGCGTATGACCACGGTCACGACGCCGATGATGCCACCGAATATCCAGACTCCCCAGGGCGTCACCGGTGAAGTGGCCATATCGGTGGCCATGAACACGGCGCCCAACAGGAGGCCGCCCGAGAGCAGCACGAAGGAGGGTTCAGGGTAACGCACTGGACTGAAAACATGGAAAGCCAGGGCCAGCAGCGCAGCACTGCCGAGTACGGCGACCGGAATTCGCCAGTCCATGAATTTTCGCGCCGCCAGATAGCCGCCACAGAGCAGAATCAGGATCGCCGAGGTCTCGCCCGCCGAGGCGGTGACCGCACCGGTCAGGAAATCCTGCGGTGTGGCCAGTACGTTCTCGAACTTCCAGCGCGCCAAGGGGGTCGCACCGGTAAACCCATCCAGGGCGTGCTTCGCCCAATAGGCGATGTCCGGCGGAGTCATCAAGGGTGCGGTCAGCGTGGTCGGAATCAGGCCGCTGAAACGACCGGGCGCGAACGCCGGCGTCCAGGTGGAAATGGAAACGGGAAAGGCCGCCTGCACGAAGGCGCGTCCGACCAGAGCCGGGTTGAACACGTTGAAACCCATGCCGCCGAACAGGAACTTGCCCAGGGCGATGCCGACGAACCCCGACACCACGCCCATCCAGAGGGGATAGGACGGCGGCAGGGTGAGGGCCAGCAACAGGCCCGTGATGGTCGCGGACCAATCGGACAGCGTGTTGCCGGTGAGCATCACGCGATTCATGAAGCGTTCCGTGGCCAGGCAGGTGGCGGTCACGGTAACGATCAGCAGCAGCGCGGACAGTCCGTACTGCCAGACGGAAAAGGCGGTGATGGGCAGCAGCGCCCACACTACATTGCGCATGATCTGCTCCACCGTGCGCCCGGATTTGATGTGGGGCGAGGTGCGCAGTTCGATCTTGGGAGTCTGGTTCAGAGTCTGGTTCATCATGGAGTGGCCGCCGCGCGCTTGCGCAGCACGCCCTTGGCGATGCGGAACTGCTGCGCCAGAGGGATATTGGAGGGACAGACGTAGCTGCAGCAACCGCAGTCGAAGCATTCGTCCAGATGATAGTGCCCGACCATGGTGTCGTAGTCGCGCTGTGCTGCCAGCATGCCCAACATGGAAGGATTCAGTCCCTTGGGGCAGACCTGCACACACTCACCGCACTTAATGCAAGGATGGCTGCGCGCCGAGCGGGTAGCAATCTCCGCCGCCCCCAAAACCAGCACGCCGGAGGTCCCCTTGGTGATCGAGACGTCGAGGGAAGCGATGGCCGGCCCCATCATCGGGCCACCCAGCACGATCTCGCGTTCATTGCCGTGCGCCCCGGTGTACTCCAGCAGGAAACGCAGCGGCGTGCCCAGCGGCACCAGGTAGTTGCCGGGGCGGGCAACCCCTGGGCCGGTGACCGTCACCACTCGCTCGATGAAGCCTTCACCCACGTGCAGAAGCCGGCCGATATAGGCCAGGGTCATGACGTTGCTGCCCAGCGCACCGATTGCCGAGGTGCGCTGGCCGATGGGGATTTCTCGCCCGAGCAGGGCATAGATCAGCGTGCCCTCGGCGCCTTGAGGATACTTGGTCACCACCGCCTCGACCGTGATCGCATCCTCAGGCCGCAAGGCGGCACGCAAGGCACGAATCGCGTCCGGTTTGTTGTCCTCGACGCCGATGATGGCGCGCGGTGCGCCACAGGCCCGCATGGCCAGACGAACGCCGGCGATTACGTCATTCGGCTGTTCCAGCATGGTACGGTGATCGCAGGTCAGATAGGGCTCGCACTCCGCGCCGTTGGCGATGAAGGTGTCGATGACGGCGCCCTCGGGCGGCGCGAGTTTCACGTGCGCCGGGAAGGTGGCCCCGCCCATGCCGGCGATGCCGGCATCCTGGATGGCCTGGATCAGGGCCTTACCCGAGAGCGCGGCGACATCCTGGGGCGTGCGGTAGAGCACCTGCTGATCCGAGCTCGGGTGGGTGTGGATCACGACCGAGGTGACCATGGCTCCACTGGCGGTCATCCTGGGCTCGACGGCCCGCACTACGCCAGTGACCGGCGCATGCACCGGCAGGGAGAAGAAGCCGTCGGCGCGGCCGATGGGCTCACCGCGCACCACTTCCTGACCCGCCTGCACCAGGGCAATGGCCGGCTTGCCGATGTGCTGGGAGAGCGGCACGATCATCTCGGGCGCGAAGGGCAAGCGCCGGATCGCCAGCCCTGCGGTGTCCTTGTGGGAATCGGGGTGGATCCCGCGGGCGAAGGTCTTGCCCCTGCCAAACAGCCCACTTGGCAGCCATTTCCCCACTGCGCTCATCGCTCGGCCCTCATCGCTCGGCCCTCAATTGAACTTGGCCGCGCGCTGCAAGAGCTTGGCCGCGTCCGGCTCGTTCGGGTTCCAGGGCGTGCCCGGGTGTATGCAACTGGCGGTGCACTTCTCCGCCGCCTTGACGATGTCCTTGTAGGAGCCGCCCTGAGGATGGACCACCACGGTCTTCTTCTGCTCGTTGTACGCGAATATCTTGGGATTGATCTTCATGCATTCGTCGCAGGCGGTGCATTCCGGAGTATCCACCCACACCGGCTCATAACCGCCCTCCCCCCGTACCACGGTCGGAGCCACCGTGACTGGCGCATCGATGGGAACGCCCGAGCCCAAGGATGCCAGGCTGGCGCTGAGCTTCTGCAGAATTTCCGTGCGCGCTCGGGCAGCAATCGCCTCCTCGTCCACCGCAGGCCGGCCCAGACCTGCCATGCCTTTCAACTGGCGCCAGAAACTCTGGCGCTCCTCGGTGGAGCGTACCAGGTCGGCCGACACCATCACCCGCATCAGATGGTTCTGTTTATCCACCGCCCAGATGTAGGGGAAAAGGCCCTCGCGCTCGTCCTGGGCCAGCTCCATGAGTTCCACCAGGGGCAACATGGTGTCGTTCCAACTGTCCTTCGGCGCCTTGCGGAAATGCTTGGCAAAGCGGCCCTCGGTCAATGCGAAATCGGCGAAGGTCACAGGCAGGGTCATCTTCTGCGTCGCCCCCTCCTCGTCCACATAGCTCAAGGTGTACTCGGGCCAGGCACTCTCCATGGCCGGGTTACCCTCCAGGCTCAGGCATTCGTCGAAAGTCACGCCCAGGTCGGGGTCGTACTTCATCAGCGGATAGGCACGCGACTCCACTGCCAGTTTTGATTGTTCGACAGAACGATCGTCACCGACGCCGTGTTCTACAGGGCAGCAGGTGTAGATGTTGAACAGGGCCGGGCGGCGGCTGTTGAGCCCGTCGATATAGCCCTCGATCAGGTGGGTCGGATTGGCGACGCTGGACTGGAGCACGTAGGCGCTGCGATGCGCCATGCCGATCAGGCTCATTTCCTTGCGGATTTCCTGCTTGCCCTTCATGGCGCTGCCATAAGGCGCCATGTCCGCCACCTGGCCGACGAAGGTGGCCGTGGAAGCCTGGCCGCCGGTATTCGAATAGACCTGGGTGTCCACCACCATGATCTTCACCGGCTTACCCGTCATGAGTGCGCGCGACAGGTTCTGGAAGCCGATATCATACATAGCGCCGTCGCCGCCCACGGCAACCACAGGCGGGCACAAATGCCATTCCTCGTCGCTGAAGTCATGCCAGGAGAGGTGGGTGAACAAGGACTCGTGCTCTGCCGGGTTGTAGCCCTGGCCGAGTTCCAGTTCGGCCTGGCGCACCGCCTTGAAGCCTTCCGCCATCTTCGCCATGTGACCCTCGAACAGCCCCAGGGCCACAGACGGGGCGTCCTGGAAGAGGTGGTTGGTCCAGGGGAAAGGATAGGGGTTGAACGGATAGGTCGATGCCCACACCGAGGTGCAACCGGTGGAGTTGACGATACCCATCTCCGCGCGGCCCCGATGCGTCGGGCCTTCCACGTAACGCCAGCGCAGATCCCGCAATTTTTCCAGAAGCTGGCTCACCCAGGTCAACCACTGAGGATCGATCGGCCTGCCCTCGCCCGCAGCCAGGAGGCTGCCAGACAGCTTGGACAGGGTCAAATCCTCGCCCTTGTGTGCCGCCACCGCCAGCATCACGGCACGGGAGTCGGTGAGATCCACGCTTTCCGTGAGCTTCATGCGCAGGTGTTTTTCCAGCCCCAGGATCAAGCCATCGAGCTTGTCCACGAACTGTTTGACCCGGGGCTGCATCAGGGCCGTCACCGTGCTGGTGAACAAGTGGATGGCGGTCTTTTCGCCGCAGCCCATGCAAGCGCCATCGCCACAGGCCATGGAGTTGTAATTGCGCTTGTCGAGCAGCAGGGTCTCGAGTGCGCCTATCTTCTCGTCCAAATTGTCGATGCGGATGAATTTCTGCGGCGTGGTGGGCAAATCCAGCCAGAAATTCCAGTCGCGCCGCAGCTCGGCTACACTCACCTCGCTCTGGGGAACCATCTTCAGCGCTTCGTCGCTACAGACTTCGACACACAAGCGGCAACCCTTGCAGGTGTAGGGATTGATGGTGATCGAAAGCAGACCTCCGGCACCCTGGGCCTTCTTCTCGCGGGTGGTCCAGTAAGGCTTGGTGGTGGCGAACTTGAAGCCGCCCAGAGACTGGCGCAGGAGCTCGAACTCCGCCTCCATGTGAGTACGGTCCTCGCCATCGGCCGGCATCCTGGCCAGATCGTCCGCCAGGGTCGCGTCTATGGCAGCAGCCATCAGGGCGCGCACGTCCAGGCCTTCGCGCTCCAGGCTGGCGCGCAGCTTCTTCTCCATGGTGCGCGCGGCGCGGCGCAGGAAGCGGGTCGGCCGACCGCCGATCTCGATCTTCTGGATCGCGCTATTGAAAATTTCGCCCACTTCGCTGACCAGGCCTGGGATGGCCGAGTCCGGGCAGACCGTGTAACAATCACCGCAAGCCGTGCAGTTCTGCGCGATCCACTCCGGATGTTCGAAACGGATCTGGGTCATGTCGCGGAACACACCGGTCAGGGCGGGGATCAGGGACAGGCCGATGAAGGGGTCCACCAGATTGTCTGAGCCCTCGCCCTTCGCATAGAAATTGCCGGTCTGCTCCCAGAAACGGTGGATGTCGGCGGCATGGCCGTCGCCCTCGGGCAGACGCCGCAGCATCACCGGCAGGGCGGCTTCCTGGCGCACCAACCCCAAACGCGCCCCTATCTGCTTCACCTCGGGCGGGATCTCGACCAACTCGGAATAGCCGCGCTTGACCACGCGCAGATTGTCGTCTACCACGCGCTTGCCCTTGCTGCCGAACTTGTGCTGGAGCTGATTCTCGATGGCCAGGAACAGGGATTCCTCGGAAAAGCCCGCCTTCTCCATCACATCGGAAGCGTGGAAGAAAGCGCCCTGAAAGGTGTTGCCCTGCATTCGCAGTTGCAGGTCAGGGTTGGTGGCCTCCTCGCGGGCAATCTTGAAGGCGTCCAGAAAGTACACGCGGATGCCGTGTTCGACGATGTGCTTTTGCACATGCACCGGGAAACCCGCCCAAACCGCCTCTGGGCTCGCCATACTGCTCTGGATGATGAACACCCCGCCCTGATCGAGGCCGGCTACCGCATTGGTGTGCAGAAAGACCTGGGGATCGGGCGACATCACGATGTCCACGCGGTCGTATTCGCAATTGACGCGGATCGGCTCGGGTGCAGCGGACAGGTAATAGGTGGTGGGCTGACCCTTCTTTTCCGAACCGTACTTGGGATTGGCCTTGATGTCCCAGCCCAGCAACTCGAACAAGGTCATGGCCAGGTTCTTACCGGTGGTCACCATGCCCCAGCCGCCCACGGAATGCATGCGCACGGCGATGCTGCCCGGGGGCAGGAGGTTGGGGTTTTCCGAACCGCGCAAGGCGAGGTGCTTGATCTTCGGGTAGGCCGCCAGGAGCTCCTGCATCTGGATCTCCTGCTTGGGGCTGGCCGCCTGCTCGCGCACGAACTCCACGCTGAGATAGAAAAACTTCCGTTTTCCGCCCTCGGGCAGCATGTTCTCCACCACAGCCAGCAGGTCACGCGGCTGCAGGTCGCGCGAACCCAGGCCGTAGCAGCCGGAATAGAGCCGCGGCAAGTCGCGGGCAGCGTAGCTCGCATAGCCCTCGTAAGCCGGCTCGCCCATGCCATTTTCCACGCACTTGCTGACTGCGGCGCGCACCTCGCGCATCAGCGGCAAATCTTCGGCCAGAGGCTGATCGGTGCGTTCCAGCACCGCCACACCCTTCTTGCCCTTGAGTACCTGGCCCAACAAGGCACCGGGGAAAGGCCGGAACATGGTGAGGTTAACCACACCCACCTTGATCTTCCGATGCTCGCGTACCCAGTCGGCCAGCGCCTCGGCCTGCACGCACATTGAACCCTGGCCCAGGATCAGGTAGTCGGCATCCTCGCAGCGATAGGCCGCCACCCGGCTATAGCTGCGGCCGGTCAACTGAGCGTATTCCGCCATGCAGCGGTCGGTGATCTCCGGGATGTGATCGAAGTAATAGGGGCGCTGCGCGGCCACCGACTGCATGTAGGCGTCCTGGTTCGCCACCGGGCCCGAGACCACCGGGAGATCCACGTCCCACAGGGCGGGCACGCGGCGGCGGCGGGGCCCGTAGAGCATCGCTTGAGCGGGCGTGGGGGCGTCGATGAGATCGCTTGGCCGACCCAGGTATTCGGCCACCAGATCCCGCTCCGGCACCAGGACCGGCTCGATCAGATGGGTGGTCAGGAAGCCATCCATGCCCATGATGGCCGGGGTCAGCGTGAGTTCGGCAACCTTGCGCGCAATCAGGTTCAAGTCGGCGGCTTCCTGAGCGTTCTTGGCCATGACCTGGATGAAGCCGGTGTCGTCGACGCAGTGATAATCGTCGTGGCCGGCATGCACGTTGAGCGTGGCCTTGGTGATGGCGCGGCAGCCCATGTTGAGAACATAGGGCAGGCGTTTCCCCACTGCGCCGTAGAGGGATTCGTGCATGAATGCCACGCCCTGGGCCGAACTGAAGTTCACGGCGCGCAAGCCGGTCATGGACATGCCTGCGGTCACGCCGGCGGCGGCATGCTCGGATTCGGGCTCGACGAAGATCAGGGGATTGCCGGAGGTGTTGACATACCCCGCTGCCACCGCCTCGGCCCAATATTCGCCCATCTGGGTGGAAGGCGTGATGGGATAGGCGCCGGCGGCGTCCGAAGCCTCGCGCTCGACCAGGATCACGGCGGTGTTGCCGTCGATGGCATCACGCACACCGGGGTATTTCGCCGGTCTGACCTCGGCCTTGTGGGATGAGCCGGAATTCAGCAGATGTTTGTCTAAGAGCTTCTTGAACATGGTCTCTCCCCCGCTAAGGGACGATGAATGGGTAATTAGGGATGGCTGGACGCCTGGATAGGCGACTCGAACAGGCAAGGAGCATCAAAGCACATTCACGCCCTCGCCGCCACCGGCAGCGCAGTAATGCGGAAGACCTTCTTCGCCGACTTGCCCTTGATCACCTGGTTGCCCTCCAGCCAGACGATGGCTCCGGTGGGACAACGTTCGATGACATCGGCTTTGGCCAGCGCATTTCGGGCGTAATCGATCACCGCCAGATTATTTTCCAGGCGTATCAGGTCGGGTGCGGCATCGACCACGCAACGACCGCAGGCGGTACACGCCACGGCGCACTGCGCCTCGGCGGTGTCGCCATCGGCGTGACTCTTGCAGGCGACCCAGAGTTTGTTGGAAAGCGCTTGCAGCGAAAACAGATCCTTGGGGCAGACCTCGACGCAATCGCCACAGGCCGTGCAGAGCGCCGCATCCACCACAGGCAGGTCGAAGGCGTTCATGGTAATGGCAGCGAAATCGCATACCGCGGCGCAATCCCCCACCCCCAGACAGCCCCAGGCACAAGCCTTGCCGCCCCCGCCCACGGTCGCGGCCGCGCGGCAGGTGGAGATCCCGTCGTAGTGGGCGCGCATGTGCGCGACATGGGCCCCCCCGGCGCAGGCCAGGCGAGCGACACGCTTCTCGACCTGACCCATGGCCACCCCCAGCAACTTGGCGATACCAGCATTCTTGTCCGGGTCGTTCACGCTGCAACGGGCCGGCTCGACGTGTCCCGCCACCACCTCCTCGGCAAAGTTACGGCAACCGGCCATGCCGCAGGAACCGCAGTTGGCATGGGGCAGCATCTCCTCCACCTGATCGATGCGCGGATCCTCATAGACATACAGCCGCTTGTTGGCCTGCGCCAACAGCCAAGCCAGCAAGATCCCCAGGGCTGCCATGAAGAGACCAGTGAGAGCTACGTCGGTCAACTTTCCTGCCCCCTATACCCGATTAATTTAGTCAACATACTCAATGCCCTATATAAGGATTTTCGTATACTATTTGTTTTTCGCTGGCAGAGGTACGACTAAATTTTTTCCTTGCCTCTTGCCAG
>CAISDD010000004.1 GCA_903883985.1 uncultured Pseudomonadota bacterium
ATAATTGCCTGAATGTGTAGAGGATATCTGCAGTTAGATGACCACCATGATTTGTAGGTGAGCAATGGGTCGCCGCGCTGCGAGGGGCGCCACCTCATGTTGCTAGCCGTATTCTTAATAAAAGCCCCCTTTCATGGAGACTGGGTTCTGCTCCTTCCTGGTGTGATCCACGGTCGTTACGTAAGATAGTTACAGTGGTAATTACCCACTACGGATCGCATAGAGCCCTTAAACTAGTCTGGCACTGGACCTCAACACGCAGGGTGAACGGCTTGGGTTTGTTGAGGTCAATTCGGTTGCGCCGGCTCACTTTAGCATAGGAAGATAGAACAAACCCACAACCGACCGGCATGGTAGTTCGAGTATCGGATTGCATTTTAGCAAGCGTAGCTTGGGCTGACGGCTGGAAGCCCAACATCCACGGCCGTGCTGGGTTGCGCCGACATGAAACGTCGGCTAACGCAAGCTGCGCTGACTGGAGTAAAACCGGCGAGACGCCGACGCTACTCATTAGCGCCAGGTCGAAGCTTGCATGGTGTTGGGCTTCGCCTTGCTCCGCCCAAGCTACGCGGGCTCGGGCACCTGGCGCAGGCGTTCCAGATTCAAAACCTGTTTGGTCGTACTCATGGCTGCCTCCTCGAATGTCCTGACTGTATCAACCGGTTCAGGGCCGAGGCGATGTCCTCTTGTAACGAACTGCCCCAGATGTGGGCGATTAGCTCAACTAAAACAATTGGTTGCGAATTCAAGAAATCTTGTAACGGCGAGATCGGAGCGTTACAAGAGTTCTGTGCCGGCAGCGGCGAGATGTCTGGCGCCGCTGCGGGCTGCAAGGCCTCTTGTATCGGGGTGACCACCACCACCTCGCAAGCGTCCTGCGTCAGCATGGGCTGCATGGCCTCTTGCGCCACCATATCTATGGGCAAGGCCTCTTGTATCGTGGTGATTGTGGTGACCGCTGCCTTGCGCCGGCTATAGCCTGGATGGGCAGCGCGCCAGTCCTAGACCCGAGCCACTGCCTCCGGCCCACAGTGGTAGTCCTGGTTCTCAGGCATGGGCCAGCCAATTCTCCTGGCTTGCGCGCTTGCTCGCCGCCTTGCACGGCGCTAGGGCGCAATACCGCTGGTGTCGCGCATTACGCGCATCCGGGGTGAAGGTCTCGCCGCAGTTCAGGCATACCCGCTTCTCCGCTTGTCCCATGTCGTGTCTCCTGCCAGGGCCCAGCCCAGACAACTACACGAGATCCGAAGAAGACAAAAGAACACGCCCAGCAGCCAAGAACACACCAGCCTGGAAAAACCCCAACCCCGAAGAAAACCCCCAAGAAAATCCTGTTTCACACCGTCAGATTTGAACCACTTTCAGGTCGGGCGCGACAAATTGCATTCAGTCCGTAGATTGGCCCTCGCGAAGGACTGGTCTTGGTGCCAAGCATCAGGGTTGCTAACGGACCACGGTCACCAAAGTGTTGCCACGCATCCTCTCCATGCGCGGCAATCATACCGATACGGGTCTCCAATAAAAGCCATCTCCGAAAGGATTCGTAGATCCCGAGGAACCACCAGTTCTGCGAACTAACGACACAAACCGTTCCGAGTTCATTGGCCAACTCGTAGCACCGCTCGATAAAGACACACGCAAGGTCGTACCTTCCTCGCGAGTAGTTCTCTTCGCAGTATCCGCGCAGTGCATCGTGCTGCTTCCCTCGGGAGAGATACGGCACGTTGGTGATAACCAAGTGGTAGCGCTGTGCCAGGATGCGCGCCGCATCCAGTAGTCCCTGGGCACTAACAGCAGCATCCCAGAGGTCTGTCACTCAGTATGCTGGCCCGCTCCTGGGTCAATGCCGTGCTCAGCATAGCCTTGAGGCCAGCATAATCACTGGTGGCCAGGTCATTGCGCAGACTGCGCCAGGGGTCGAGAAGACTGCCCAGCAAAGGCGCCTCGCGCATGCTGGCATGGAGCAGCTTCAGGTCCTGGCGCAGCAGGGTGGCATGGGGAGCATCGTCCGGCACCAGTGCGGCCCAGTCCTCAGCCCGGGCCGAAACCTTGAGACCGCAGCAGTCGATATTCAATGCCGGCAACACCCGGTAGCCACCGGCATCGGTATAACTCCAGGCCGCCAGTGCAAGGGCGAAGGCGGCGGTATCCACGCAACGGGGGTCGATTTCCAGGCCGTGCAGGTTGTCGGCGATGACCGCATCCACGGCGTCACGCGCACTGAGCCCCTCGGCCTGCATGCGCATGGGCACGAGCAAGTGGAAGGCTGCGACGATGAAATGCCCGGAACCACAACAGGGGTCGAGGAGCTTGAAATCCTTGAGGGTGGCAGGCCAGCCTTCGAAGGTACCGGCGGCGGGAGTGGGTTTTGTAGGAGCGCCATGCGCAGGTAGGTCAGCGGCACCGGACACGGCTCACCAGGATGCCGCGTCACCCACCAGGCCCCCAGTGAGTTATGGAGCAGGAACTCCACCATGTAGGGCTCGGTGAACAGCTGTGTGACGGCGGGAAGTTCGTCGGCGCCGATTTTCACTTCGGAGGCGTTCACCTCGTCCTTGCGCATGGCCTGCAAGAATTGATAGACCCAGCCCAGGCCATCGGATGCGATGAAGGTATCCGGGTCGAGGCCGGAGACGAGCTTGGCCATTTCGCGTTGGTGCTCGGGAGCGAGGCGCAGTTGCAGGGCTGGCGCGTCCTTGCGGAAAACTTGGGGCAGCATGCGGGCGGCGTAACGACCGGCCAGTTCCCAACCGTCGGCGGCGCCTTCGTCCTTGGCGAGCTCATCACAGTTTGCAAGGGAGACCGGCACACCATCCGGATGCATGAGGAGGTCGTTGTCCGCCAGGTAGCGGGCGAACAGCATGCGGTGCCAGTGCTCGTAGGCCACTTCCCAGACCAGATGGCGGATGTCCTGCCGCTCACCGCTATGTTTGACGTCACCCAACTGACGACCATGCAGGCGCAGGCGGCGGCGCAGTTCGCGCTGTTCTTCAGTGAGATGAACGGGTGCAGTTGGCTCGCCGACGCCCAGGTGTTCCAGGGCAGTGCGGGCGGCGGTTTCGGCGATGTCTCGGGCCGCCTTGACGGTGGCTTCCAAACGGCTGCGCAGGGGTTTGCTAAGCGGAGTCACGATAGGTTGCTCACGACAGGGTGACCCAGTTTTCTACTTTCAGGCCGGGATAGTCCTTGAAGTCCGCTTCATTATTGGTGACCAAGGTGGCGCCCACACTCAGGGCATGAGCGGCGATGAGGCGGTCCATTGCGTTGCGGCGGTGGTCTGGCAGGGCAGCACGAAGATGCCCATAGGCCATCGATGCAGCCTCATCGAAGACCACTATGGGAACGCGGCTCACAATGAGACCCAGTATCTTTTCATCATGCGCGCGGTTGGCGGCCTGCATTTCAATGCCTGCGCGCAACTCCGCATGAGTTACGGCCGACATGACGGCTTGCCCCAGTTGCAGACCTTGAAATCGAACTTGCACAGACGCTGGGTGCTGTTTGGCAACGTAGATACAGATGTTGGTGTCGAGCATGTACAGCATCGCTCAGGCCTTGTTGCCGTGGTTACTTCCGAAGCCGCCCCAGTCTCGCTCATGCTCTTCGTGGAACTCTCGGTCTTCCGCCATGAAATCGGGACTGAACATGGCGAAAACCTCCATCAAGTCGCCCAAGGTTTGGGTCTCCACCGGTCGCACCACCAGGGTGTTACCAACACGCTCGATTTCAACGTCCTGGGACGCTTCAGCAATGGCCAGTTCCTTAGGAATACGGATGGCCAGAGAATTTCCGCTCTTGAATACACGCGTCAGCATGATGTCCTCCTGGGTCGATGTATATACAGGATATACCCCGCTCATTACCGGTTCAACCCGGTATGACCGGTCCCTGTTCCAGTTGCTTGAGCAGTGCCGCTTCGGCTTCCGTCAGCCAGACTTTGACCTCTGCGGCGCTGTTGAGGGGGCGGCTGAGCAGGCTGACCCGGCGTATGGTGGGCATGAGCTTGCGAGCGGCGGCTAGTCAAGCCTGGTCGAAGCGGTTGGCCAGAGCCTCGCGCTTGTGGGCCCAGCGGGCCAGAGGACAGTCGTCCAGGGCCTGTTCCAGTGCTGTGGCGGAACTCATGTCCGGCACTTCCGCAGGTTTCAGGCCATTCTTCATGAACAGGGCCGTCTGGTCCGCCGCGGTCAGCTTCAGCCAGGACTCGTCGGATTGCAGGGAGGCCAGGCGATTCGTGAAGTCATCCTGGAAGGCCTGGACATGGTGATTGAGGGAGAGCCGCAGCAGGTCGGTGGTCTTGCCCAGGAGCGCCTGCACGGGGTCGGGATTGGACAGGAGGGCGCGCTGCTCACTGATGGCACTAGCTTCCGCGGCCAGTTCGGCATGGGGGCCGAGTTCCTTGGCCTGGTGCAGCAGGTCTGTCAACTGGACCCAGTTGGGCCAACGTTTCTCGATGATTTTCCCCGCTTGCAGCCAGGCCTGGCCATGGGCCAGGAGCTTGTCTCGGTCTGCATGCAACTAAGCCAGCAGGGCATTGCCGGTGAGCTGTTCGAGTTCGTTGAGGTGCGCCACGTCAGAATTGGCGGGCTTGGGATCCACACTGCCCGCCTTCGCTGCCCTAGCCTTGAGTTCTTCCAGCAGGAGCATGGCCTTCTGCAGCTCTTCCTGCTATTGGCAGGGGATGCCAAAATCCTGCATGAGTTTGCGCAACTGGATGAGCTGAAGCGGGGTGATGGTGACGGACTCGGGCTTGAAGGTGGCCTGGGTCAGCCTGTTGCGCTCCAGGCCTTTGGCATCCACGGCCTTGTGCGTCGCATCCTGGGCACGCAGATGGCCGCTGGCCAGCAAGGCGTAAAGGGCGCCGTCAATGGCATCCTGGGGCCAGCCCTACTCTGGTGCGCGGAAATGGTCGCGGATATCGCTCCCCTTCTTGCTGGCGGCAATGTACTTGAGGACGGCGGCACAGACCGGATGCTTGTCGGGGTCGCCCTTGTGGCCGATGGCCTCCAGGGCCTGGGTGTCGTTCTTGCGCGCTCGTTCCAGTGCCTTGTCCCAACCGGTCTGGTCGGCGACGTCGAACTGGGGGTAGAGGCGGATGACGGATTTCTTCCCTGCGGCGGTGAGCTTGCCGGCCAGATCATCGGGGTCGGTCACCTCGGTGCCACCGGCCTGGAAGACCCTGACACCCGTGAAAACTTCGGCGAGCAGGGTTTGTATCTGCTTCTCGGCAGCCCTGAGGCGAGTCGTCATGGCACTCAGGGCTTCCTCGCCTTCCTGCGTAGTGGGGATGCCTTTCACATCGAAGGTGGCCTTGGCGGCCTTCATGGCGACGATGGCATTGGCCAGGTCGGATTTGCTGCGGGCAGGCAGGAAGACGAACAGGCTGGGGTCGCTGTTGCCCACGGCGCGGGCCTCGGCGAGAAAGGATTTCTCGTCGGTCTGCCAGCCGTCCTGTATCCAGGTCACGATGCGTTCGGCATGGTCCTTGGGCAGTTCGGCATCGAAGCTGGCATACAGGTCGCGGGCTTCCTTGCCCTGGATTAGGCGAACCTGGCGCAGGCTGTCCACCGCCAGTTTCCGGATCAGGTCACCGCGCTCCTGCTCGATACGGGTGAACGAACTCTTGAGTTCGGATTCCTGGTGGCGGTATTCGTCCTGCCAGGCGCTGCTTTCGCGGGTCTGGAGCCGATATTCCACACCCTGGGCGGTGGTGATGCCCATGACCAGGCCATCCTTTTCCTGAAGAACATGAAGCAGGTCGGGGATGCGCTTGCGCAACTCGGTCGAACCGGCGGGGAGTTCCACCATAAGGATGTCGGCCAGGGTGTTGGGCGTGGCGCGCACACCGGTATCTGCCACCGCTTCGGCGGGCAACTTGCCGATGAGGTAAATCAGCTGGAGAAGCCGGGCCTTGAGCGGGTCGTCACCCTGACCTGCGGCCAGGGCCTCGATGTGGTTGTAGGCCTCGCGCGACAGTGCAGCGGTTTGCAGCAGACTGATGGCGTTCTGGTCATAGATGAAATCGCCGGCGACGACATGGCCCAGGGACTGGTCGCCGGTGGCGATGACGGCCTCATGCACAACGCGAAGCTGGTTGCGCAACTGAGCCACGGTGCCTGTGGCGTCCACCGCGCGCATGACCCGTTCCCAGAAACGACGACGCACCGGCAGGATGGGGTAGTCGGCTACCATCACCTCCTCGTCGGCGAGTTTGTGCTCCAGCTTGCTGCCATGCAGGTGGCGGGAAATCTCGCCCAGGTTGTCCTGTAGAACCTGGTTCACCTGGGGCACGGCACTCGGCTTCCTGGCCAGGATGATTTCGCGGATGACGCCTTCCACGTCCGTGTCGGAGAGGGAGACCGGCACCTGAAACCGGCCAAGCAATTTTTGCAGTTTGGGCGTGCCAGCCAAGGCGGTTTGCCCTGTGGCGACAAAGAGAAGTCGTCCGCCGAAGTGCTTGCAGCAGGCTTCTACGGCAAGTTGAAAACGATAGCTACGGTCAGCGTCATCCCCCAGTGATTGCTGGGTCTCGTCCAAAACGACGAGCGTCAGGGGAAACTTTCCCTGCTGAGACAGGGCATCGTGTATGGCCTCAACCAATTCGGCATCAGAGAGGTCAGTCACCTCGCGATACTGCTCCTTCAGCAGCATCCGGGCGTTTTTTGCGTTGTCCGCGAAGTCCGGGTAGACCTTGAGCAGGGCATTGGCCAGGACGGGGGAGACATACATCTTCTTCAATTCGCGGTCAAAGTCCTCGCCAGCCTTCTGGATTTCCGCCTTCATGTCGTTCAGCAGCCCCTTGCCCCTGAGCCAGAGGACGAAGCGGCCATGGTGGCATTTCACCGGTAGCCCGGCCGACCGGAATATGACTTCCCGCAAGGCCACGCGCACGCTGTTCGAGGCGCTGGCACCCAGCTTACCGGAAGCAGCCCGGAGGCCGCCGAGGCGTTTGCCCTGGGTGGTCAGTTCCTTCAGCTGGTCGCGCACATTGTCCGGCAGGCGGGTGATTTCACGGGCTGTCGCACCATCCGGAAATTCCAGGTCGGTCCAGGCGTGCGCAGCATCTTGGCCAAGTGGGACTTACCGCTACCATAGAAGCCGCTTATCCAGACACCAGGCTGCTCGGCGGCATTGGCCAGATTCTTGAGGAAGGCGTCGAGGACGCGCTCCATCTCTTTTGCGTACCGGCCGTTGCAGACGAAGGTTTCCAGCTCGTAGCGAAACACGGCCAGGCCACTCTCCGAGTGGTCCTCAGAGACCTCGGCCACTCCATTGTTGACCAAGCGGTTCGCCTTCGTGTCCTTGGTGAAGATTGCATGGTTGAGCATGGCAGATTCCCTTTAGTCCTTGGCAACGAGCGGGACGGCCGGGTACGACGTCGGCAATCTTCTCCACCACTTGGGAGACACGAGTCAAGCCGAAGAGGGCGCCGACGCCCAGCACGGCAGTGACCGTGTTGGAGTCCGCCCCGTCGGCGATTTGTTTTCGTAGGTACTGAACCAGACTCTCGGTGAAACCGGATATCTGTGCGGTGACATAGCCGTCCAGGTCTTCCGGATTATCGAAGTAGCTATCTTTGTAGCGCTGGTCCGCCATCCAGGTGGGAAAGGCATTCGTGATATCGATGAGCTGCCAGGCGTGGTCGGCCGCCTTGGTGGCGATTTCGAACTCCACCAGATTGGTGCGCATGCGCATCTCGTCGTGGGGGTCGTAGACCGCGAAGATGACCCGCTGGATGCCGGCAAGGCCTTGCTGCCAGGGTACGGCGATGTGTTCGCGGTAGACATGAAGCAACCGGGCCACCTTACTCATGGAGCCAACCTTCTTCCTCTATCCAGGCCAAAGCCATGGCAACGCGCTTTGACGTTTCGTCAGCACTGCTTTTGTAAAGATATAACAAAACCAGCGCGCATCCTTTCCCCAGAGCAGCATCATGGGGGCAAGCCGTATGCGCGAGTGCAAGACCCCCGCGAACGGGTGATGACATCAAGCGGCGACCAGTACCGAATCATCGTAAAGTGTTTCCGGCGCAATATCTATATTGCCGGGCCAAACCACCGTCCCATAATCCACTTTGGCTTGAGCAAACAAATGCTCATTCTTGATTTTCGTAAAAG
>CAISDD010000005.1 GCA_903883985.1 uncultured Pseudomonadota bacterium
CACCCGCAAGGGGTACGCCGGATTCGTAAGGCGGCAGAGCCGCCAACGACTCCGCTGCACCCGCAAGGGGTACGCCGGATTCGTAAGGCGGCAGAGCCGCCAACGACTCCGCTGCACCCGCAAGGGGTACGCCGGATTCGTAAGGCGGCAGAGCCGCCAACGACTCCGCTGCTCCTCCTTGCAGGGAGCGGCCATGTGCGTCGTCGTGTACCCGCAAGGAGTAGGCCGGATTCGTAAGCGCTAAAGCGCTACGACTTTTCTTGCCAGACAACTCGCCAGATGCACACATGGGTGTGTTCAACGGAGGACTCGAGGATAATGAAGCAGCGCTGGCCGCCGAGTAATTTTTGTACAGAGCGCCAGCTAGGGGAATGGCTGTTACCATTCCTCTATTCGAGAGGGTGGGTGTGGTGACAGCCTTGGCATGGGTGGAGAGATGAACGATAAAGTAAGGGCGCAGCGCGTGTTGGTGGTCGATGACGACATGCTTATGCGCGAAGTGCTCAAGGCGATTTTGCGCAGTGAAGGCTTCACCGTGGCCGGCGAGGCCACGGATGGCCAGGGGGGGCTCGCCCTGGTGGAGCGGCTGAGGCCGTCTGCCGTCTGCCTGGACGTCAACATGCCGGGCATTTCCGGCCTGGACACCCTGAAGATCTTGCGCGACAAATTTCCTGAAGTGCGTGTGGTGATGATCACCGGCGATGCCAGCATGTCCACGGTGCGCGATGCGGTCAGCTTGGGCGCGGTAGGCTACATCATCAAACCCTTCAACGCCGGCCGCGTGGCCGATGCCCTGCGCGCCGCGTTCAGGCCGACTAGCGATTCGCTGATTTCCTGAGTACGCCCGGCGGGCCGGGACGTGGTTTCACGTTAAAATCCGCGCTTCCCCGTATCTGAGGCCGCAAAATGTCCCGCGTCCTGTTCCTCAAGGGCGGTTCCGCCCTCTCCGAGTTCCGCACAAGCTTGCTACAGCACGACCTCTCCCCTCTGGGGGTCGAGCAAGTGCGCGCGGAGCAACGCTATTTCGTCGAACTCGGAGGTGAGTTGAATGCGGCCGACCTCGACTTCCTGTGCGAGTTGTTGGCGGCGTGTGTGCATCGGCCGGAACACCCCGCCGTCCTAGTCATTCCGCGCCTGGGTACGGTGTCTCCCTGGTCCTCCAAGGCCACCGACATCGCCGCTAATTGCGGCTTGAGCGCAGTCATCCGGATCGAGCATGGCGTGAGCTGGGCCCTGCTGAATGAGAAGGGTAAGCCGGTGCAGTTCGTGCAGGCCGCGTTGCCCTATCTGCATGATCGCATGACGGAAAGCGTGCTGCTCGACGAGCGAGAAGCGGAACAATTATTCCACCATGTCGAGCCGCAACCACAGATCACGGTGGATGTTCTGAAAGGCGGCAAGAACGCACTGGAGCTTGCCAATACGGACATGGGGCTGGCGCTGTCGGCGGACGAGATCGACTACCTGGTCGCCAATTTCAAGAAGGTGAAGCGCAATCCCACCGACGTGGAATTGATGATGTTCGCACAGGCCAACTCCGAGCACTGCCGCCACAAGATATTCAACGCCGATTGGGTGATCGATGGCGAGAAACAGGCCGAGTCGCTGTTCTCCATGATCCGCCACACGCACAGCATGCGCCCCGAAGGCACCCTGTCCGCCTACCACGACAATGCCTCGGTGATTGCGGGTGCGACGATCCAGCGCTTCTACCCGGATGCGAAGCGGGTCTATCGCTTTCATGAGGAGCCCACCCACATCCTGATGAAGGTGGAGACCCATAATCATCCGACCGCCATTGCCCCGTTCGCCGGGGCTGCCACCGGCTCCGGCGGCGAGATACGCGACGAGGGTGCTGTGGGGCAAGGTTCCAAGCCGAAAGCGGGCCTGTGTGGGTTCACCGTCTCCAACCTGCGCATTCCCGGCTTTGAACAGCCTTGGGAACGCGAGCGTGGAAAACCGCTCGGTCGTCCGGGGCGCATCGTCTCGCCCTTGCAGATCATGATCGATGCCCCTCTGGGCGCGGCCGCCTTCAACAATGAATTCGGCCGACCCAACCTCACCGGCTATTTTCGCAGCTTCGAAATGGAGACCCCGGATGGCCGCGTGCGCGGCTACCACAAGCCGATCATGCTGGCCGGGGGCCTGGGCAATATCCAGGAACGTCATATCGACAAGCAGATATTCGCCGCCGGCACTCTGCTGATCCAGTTGGGCGGACCCGGACTCCTGATCGGCCTGGGCGGGGGGGCGGCGTCCAGCATGGGCGCCGGGTCGAACGCGGAGGGTCTGGACTTTAATTCCGTGCAGCGCGGCAATCCAGAAATCCAGCGCCGCGCCCAGGAAGTCATCGACCGCTGCTGGCAGATGGGGGCAAACAACCCCATCCTCTCGGTGCATGACGTCGGCGCCGGCGGGCTCTCCAATGCCATGCCGGAACTGGCGCATGGGGCGGGCCTGGGCGCTGCATTCGAACTGCGCGACGTGCCTAGTCTGGAGCCGGGCATGAGCCCACGGGAAATCTGGTGCAACGAGGCGCAGGAACGCTATGTGCTGGCCATCGCCCCGGAAAGCCTGGCCCTGTTCAAAAAACTGTGTGAACGCGAGCGCTGTCCATACTCCGTAGTCGGCCACGCCACGGAGGACGGCCACCTGATCGTCAGCGATCGCCATTTCAGCAACAACGCGGTCGACATGGACATGGACGTCCTGCTCGGCAAGCCGCCGCGTATGACCCGCGACGTGAAACGCCAACCGCCTCTGCTGCGGCCCTTCAATGCCGAGGGCTTGAACCTGAAGGAGACCGCCTATCGCGTGCTGCGCCACCCAACCGTGGCCAGCAAATCCTTCCTCATCACCATTGGCGACCGTACCGTAGGCGGCTACACCGCACGCGATCAGTGCGTCGGCCCCTGGCAGATGCCGGTGGCGGATGTCGCGGTCACGACCATGGGCTACGAGGGCTATCTGGGTGAGGCGATGGCGCTGGGCGAAAGAAGCCCCCTCGCCCTGATCGACCCGGCGGCCTCCGGGCGCATGGCCGTGGGAGAAGCCATCACCAACCTGGCGGCCGCAGCCATTGGCGACATCTCCGACATCCGTCTCTCCGCCAACTGGATGGCCGCCGCAGGTCATCCCGGAGAGGATGCCGCCCTCTACGACACGGTGCGCGCCGTGGGACTCGCGCTTTGCCCTTCCCTGAACATCAGCATTCCGGTGGGCAAGGACTCCATGTCCATGGCAACTCACTGGCAGGACGAGGGCGTCGACAAGGCGGTGGTGTCGCCACTCTCTCTCATCATCACCGCCTTCGCTCCCAGCCCAGATGCGCGTCGCACCCTGACGCCGCAATTGCGCGGCGCCCAGGGCAGCGGTGACGAATATGCGAGCGACCTGATCCTGCTTGACCTCGGTCGGGGTCGCAATCGCCTGGGTGGCTCCATCCTCGCCCAAGTCTGCGGCGAATTGGGCGATACCTGCCCCGACCTTGACGATGCTACACGCCTGAAAGCCTTCTTCTCCCTGATCCAGAAACTCAACGGCGAGGGCAAGTTGCTTGCCTACCACGATCGCGGCGATGGCGGCCTGTTTGCCAGCCTCTGTGAGATGGCTTTCGCCGGTCGCTGTGGCGTCGACCTGGATGTCGACGAACTGCGCTATCACCGCATCCACGACGACATCATGGAAAACGTGGAGGACGCACCCGATCCGCACGAGCCTTATTCCAGCCGGCTGTTCGGCATCCTGTTCAACGAGGAATTGGGTGCATTGATCCAGGTGCGCCGCGACGACACCTCCGCGGTCATGGACGCTTGCATGGAGGCGGGGATGCGCGATGAGTTCTACATCATCGGTACGACCAACGGCAAAGACCGCGTGCGCATCCTGCGCGAGGGTGTGGCGGTGTTCGACGAATCCCGAGGCGATCTCCTCGCTGCCTGGTCGGAAACCAGCCACCGCATCCAGGCCCTGCGCGACAACCCGGACTGCGCACGGCAGGAATACGCCGGGCTGACTAAGAAGAACAATCCCGGGTTGCACGCCGAATTGAGTTTCGACCAGAACGAGGATGTGGCCTCACCCTATTTGAAGAAAAAGCGTGCACAGCCCAAGGTGGCCATCCTGCGCGAACAGGGGGTCAACGGCGAGGTGGAAATGGCCGCAGCCTTCGTACGCGCCGGTTTTGTCGCCGTCGATGTGCATATGAGCGACATACTCGCCGGCCGGGTGAAGCTCGCGGACTTCAAGGGACTGGCAGCATGCGGCGGTTTTTCCTACGGCGACGTGCTCGGCGCGGGTGGCGGCTGGGCTGTATCGATCCTGCACAACGCCCGTGCCCGCGACGAATTTCAGGCTTTTTTTCAACGTAATGAGAGCTTCGCCCTGGGGGTTTGCAACGGTTGCCAGATGATGAGCCGCCTGAAAGACATCATCCCGGGTGCGGAACACTGGCCTCGCTTCGAGCGCAATCTCTCGGAACAGTTCGAGGCCCGTTTCGTCATGGTGGAAGTGCCGAATACTCCTTCCATCCTGTTCGCAGGCATGGCGGGCAGCCGCATGCCCGTGGTCGTGTCGCATGGCGAGGGCAGGGCGGTGTTCGACAGCAAGCAACAGCGCCGCGATGCCGAAGTTTGCCTGCGCTACATCGACAACCGTGATCGCAAGACTGAAGACTATCCGCAAAACCCCAATGGCTCGCCCAAGGGCATCACTGGATTGACCACGGCGGACGGCCGCTTCAGCATCATGATGCCGCACCCGGAGCGACTGTTCCGCGCCGTGCAACATTCCTGGAAACCCGACGACTGGAAGGAAGACGGCCCGTGGCTGCGCTTATTCAGGAACGCGAGGAAGTGGGTGGGGTGAGCGGTGTGTCGTGGGATGGGCTAAGTGCAGCATGCACACCAACTTACCCGCACGGGGAAACAGATTGAGGCTGGACAGTCCTACGCAAGCCATGGAATTTCCAAGCCGGCCCTGTATCAACGTTCCTGGGGCGTTGCCCCAGGCTGGTATGGCATCGGGCCTTTGGCCCTTTGATTTTTCGCGCCAAAGGCGCACCACCATACCAGCCTGGGCCATTGGCCCAGGTTCAGAGCCCAAGCAGGATTTCAAGGGCTGAAAGCCCGATTCATCGAATTGCACCATCAATCATGAGCTTGGCTCAAACGAAGGTAACTTCTCAATAAGTCACGGCATAGTGCGGTCAGCGCCCGTTCTCGCGGGGTAGTGATGTAAGCCACCCAAGGAAGGTTGAAGAAGCACTGGCGAGTCCCTGTAGCGCAG
>CAISDD010000006.1 GCA_903883985.1 uncultured Pseudomonadota bacterium
GGCGCTGGAGCGCCATGGGATGCGTTCCCACGCTGGAGCGTGGGAACGATAATATTAAGCTGCCGGCGCAGACCCTCATCCCAGGCCCTTCCCCCGGTGGGGGAAGGGGGTGGAACCCTCTCCCTTCGGGAGAGGGCAGGGTGAGGGAGCCCGGTGGTAAGCCAAATTGGTTTCGACAGCTTACTTATCCCTTCTCTCCGTACTCACGCACCAGAACATCCCGTTTGCTGTGGGCGGAGAGGTTGAAGTCGCCCTGCGTGGCCAGTACGCGATCGAATAGGCCCAAGTGGTTAGCGATCGCTTCCGCGTAGTCCCTATGGCTAGCCGTGGCGAGGACCAGAGTGCGTCCACCCACTTTTTCCTGTCGGAGAAAGGCGAGAACCTGTCCGTCGTATGGCAGTGCAGTGACATCAAGGGGAACTGCGGCCGCCAGTCGGCTCTTCAGGTTCGCCTTACCCACCATGAGCCAGGAAAAGAGTGAGTATGCCTGGAGTGGATGTATTCGTATGAAGGCGAACGCGGACTCGAGTAGCATGTCCGTGCGCAGAAGCGTGCCATCGAGGTCGACGATTAAAGGACGGTTGGTTAGCATCCTGGGCTCTTGAGTAGGCGTGACAGCGGCTGGCAGCCCCTGGGTTGTCGAAGAAGTGCACGCGAACAAAGCAGACCCTCGTTCGCCCACAACTACGCGTTATTGCGTAAGGGTTGGCACTATACATCACTCTCGTCACCTGGAGCTGTATCGCACCAAATGCTGGTGAGCGGCGGCAGGAAACGAGTCTCATCGCCCGGGAGGGCAAGGATTTCGGAGGAGAGCATGAATAGATTCATCGCCGTTGTTTTTTTGGCCTTGCTGGCGCAGCAGGGTCATGCCCAGGATGTGCCCCGTGTCAGCGCGCAGATTTCCCGGAATGGCTTCAAGGTCTCGGGGGATGTGGAAGTTCAGGCCACCCGCGCGCTCGCATGGGAGGCGCTCACCGACTATGAAGGCTGGGCACGCTTCCTCCCTGACCTGCAAGTCTCACGCATCGTCTCGCGCACGCCCTTGCGCATCGCTCAACGCGCATCGCTTCCCTGGCTGCCGGGCATACCCATCGTGGTTCTGGCCGAGGTCGTCGAGCAACCGAAGACCAAACTCAGCTTCAGCAAGGTTCAGGGCAACGTCATGTTCCTGGAAGGCGAGTGGCGGATATCGGGCAAGGATGGCGCCCTGCGGCTCGAATACCGCGCCGAGGTGATTCCCGGTTTGCCCCTGCCCGCGAACTTGCCCGTCGAACTCGTGCAGAAAGACACCAGAGCCAAGGTCGAGGCCATGGCCGGAGAGATACTGCGGCGCGCCAGCCAGGAAAAATAGCCAGTCCGTCAGCGGGCAGAACTCAGATCCTGCGCTCGTAGCGCAACTTGGCGATGCCATGACAGAGGGCGGAGAAGGCGATCAGTCGGGCCGCATCGGGGAGTACGTCGCGTACCGACCCGCCACGCACGAATACTTCCAGGAAACCATCCAGCCCCCAGGCCAGAGGGGACACCACGGACGCCTGTTGCATGAACAGGGGCATTACTGCCTTGGGTACCAGGACGCCACCCAGTGCAGCCATGATCATGATGGCCGCAGCGCTGAAGCTGGTGGCCTGTTCGGCGGTTCGGGCGTAGAGGGCCACCAGGATGCCGAAGCCGATGGCCGCGAGACTGGCCGATCCGCCCAGCAACAGGAGGGCTGCGGGATGCTGCCCCGGGTCGAGGCGGTCGCCGCCCAGCAGTGGCAGGACATAAACACTGGCGGCAAGGATCAAGGCCATCTGGATTTGGTTGATGCCGAAGAATAGTGCGGCCTTGCCACCCAGGACGACCCAGCTCGGCACCGCCATGGCCTGCAAGCGAAACAGGCTGCCCTGCTCCCGCTCGCGGATGAAGGCAACAGACAGCGGCACGGTGAGAAAAAACATGGCCAGCAGGGTCCAGGCCGGCGCGTTCTGCTGCACGGAGGTGGGAAGTTGCCCGCTTCGCCCCCCGGACACGGGATCATTGCGCACGGGCGAGAACACGTGGACGTCATTTGGCCGGGGTAACGACAGGGCAGCCTTCCCCATCAGGGCGAGTAGATTCTTTTCCAGTTGCAGGCGAGCGAGCTTCATCTCGGCCGCGTACAGCGCCAGGTTGAGCCCCCCCTCCAGGACGACACGGTAATCCCCGCGCAGGGCTGGGTCCGAGAGCAGACGCAACTCGACTGGAGGCTCCAGCATCAGTTCCGCGGGCACACCAGCGGCGATGTCCGCCACGCGCCGAAGCGCACGGGCACTGGCTTCCGCGGGAATCAGCACCGCGAATTTGTAGCGCCCCTCGCGCACCGACTGGCGGATTTCCTGCTCGCTGTAGTGGTTGCTCAACACCAGCCGAAGATGCGGGTTGGCGCGCAAGGTCTCAACCACAGACTGGCCGACGCTGCCGCCATCCGCATCCGCGACCAACACGGCGAAACCCGCGCCGGGACGCTCGCCGAAGGCGTCACGCAGGGCCAGCGAGAGGATCAGTACGAACAAGACCGGCATGACGAAAAACACGACCAAAGCCAGGCGATCCCGCGAGATGACACGCACCTCCTTCCATACGCTGGCGAGGAACATGGAGAGGTGGCGTGGGTTCATGCGGCTTCCTGCTCGGCTCTTGTGATGTTCAGAAACATCTGTTCCAGGCCACCGCCCCCATAAGTTAGGGATCGCGCCTCAACGCCCGACTCGCGCAGAAGTTCCAGAAGGGCGCCTAGCCGTTGCGGCGGCGTCGAGGCCAGGATGCGGCGGCCATCGACGACGACTTCGAGCAGGTCCGGGACCCCTTGCAGGCGCGCGAGCAAGTCCAGTGGCGGCTTCCGATCCAGCACCAGCACCAGCGTTTCGTTAGCTTGCGCAGCCAACAAGGCCTCGACCCGGCCCTGGATCACGAGTCGCCCGTGATTCATGATCGCGATCTCCTGGCAAAGCTGCTCGGCCTCCTCCATATAGTGTGTGGAGAGCACGATGGTGACGCCGCTGGCGTGCAATTCACGCAGGCGCTGGTGGATCAACGAGCGGGAATGCGGGTCGATGGCGACGGTGGTCTCGTCCAGCAGGAGGATATCCGGTTCATGGATGAGCGCGATCACCAGGTTGAGGCGACGCTTGTAGCCCCCGGAAAACTGTTCGACGCGGCGATCTGCGGCATCGCTAATTTCGGCCAAATCCAGGCAGATTTGCACGCGTTCTTTCAGATGGGCACCGCGCAGCCCCTGCATGCGCCCGAAATATTCCAGGTTCTCGCGAGCGCTCAGGGTCGGATAGATGGCGGGCTCCTGGGGAGACATGCCGATCGTCGCCAGCACATCACGACCGATGGCGCGGCCACCCACGCGCACGCTGCCCGCATCCGGCGCGATCCGGCCGACCAGCATGGACAACAGCGTGGTCTTGCCCGCGCCATTCGGCCCCAGGAGGCCGAAGAACGTGCCCCTGGGAACGGCTAGTGTCACCCCATCGAGGGCTCGCCGGCGCGTCCCCGGATACGCCTTGACCACTCCATCGAAGGCAAGAAAAGCGGCGGCTGCGGTGTCGGAGGCGGGATTCATCACTTCGGAGAAGATGTCGGGCGGTTGGATTGTGTACTCCGCAGGTTTACGCACGCAAGCCGCACTGCTTCGATTCCCGGCGGGTGAGGTGGAGTTGGCCGATAAGCCGGGTTCTGTCGTGGGCAGCCATTCATCTGGGACGACGGTCGCCCGTCGCCTCTAGCAGCCTACCCGCAGGCTCGGCGGGCCGCCGATGTCAAAAGACGTGCCTGCCTATTTGGCCTTGCTCCGGGTGGGGTTTACCGTGCCGTCCGTGTTGCCACGTCCGCGGTGCGCTCTTACCGCACCCTTTCACCCTTACCTGATCCGACCTTGCGATCGGCCATCGGCGGTCTGCTCTCTGTTGCA
>CAISDD010000007.1 GCA_903883985.1 uncultured Pseudomonadota bacterium
AGTTGATCAGGATTCTTGGTGAACTTGCTCATGATATTTGCTCCAGATAACTTTGATGAGGTGGTTAAGTAACCTGTCGAAACCAATTTGGCTTACCACCGGGCTCCCTCACCCTGCCCTCTCCCGAAGGGAGAGGGTTCCACCCCCTTCCCCCTCCGGGGGAAGGGCCGGGGATGAGGGCCTGCGCCGGCAGCTTAATGAAGGCAAAATGAGTTACGCGACATTACTTAACGAGCCCTAAGCACCTCAGGAAGAACATGACTGAACACGTTGATATCGCCATCATCGGTGGCGGCCCGGTAGGGATTTCGCTGGCCCTGGCGCTGGAAGGCTCCGGGTTGAGGCTGGCTGTGCTGGAGGCGAAGCAGACGCTGGAAGCGCCGGACCCGCGCGCACTGGCACTGTCTCAGGGCAGCCGCTTGATCCTGGATCGCTTGAACGCCTGGGAAGCTTTGGCTCCGGGCGCCACGCCCATCGAGAGCATCCATGTCTCGCAGCGCGGCGGCCTCGGCCGGGCGGTGCTGACCTGTGGGGAAGTCGGGGTGCCGGCGCTAGGGTATGTCGCGGAATACGGCGCGCTTTATGCGGCGCTGGCCGGCCGGCTCCTGTGTGGATCGACCGAGGTGCTGACCGGGGCACGCGTGAGTGATGTGGCGGCGACCTCGGCTTATGGCGCGGTGCGCTACCAGCGCGGCGGCGAGGAACAGTTGCTGACCGCGCGCCTGGTGGTGTTGTCCGAGGGGGGGCGCAGCCTGCCGGCGCATATGCGCCAGGACAAGGATTACGGTCAGTCGGCTGTGATCTGCACGGTTGCGACGCAGCGCCCGCATGCGCGCCGCGCCTATGAGCGTTTCACGCCTGAGGGGCCGATCGCGCTGTTGCCACTGGATACGCCCTCATCCCCGATTTCGCTCCTTGCGGGCGAGGGGGGGTATGCGCTGGTCTGGACCACGCCCAGGGAAAATGTGGAGGAGCGCCTGGGGTTGAGCGATGCGGCATTCCTGGCGCGGCTGCAAACCGCGTTCGGTGATCGCCAGGGGCGCTTTACCCGGGCCGGTCCACGTGCGGCGTTTCCGCTCAAGCTGGCTCTGGCGGCGGCGTCCTCTTCGGCGCGCATCCTGCGCATTGGCAATGCCGCGCATGTGCTGCATCCGGTGGCTGGGCAGGGTTTCAACCTGGGCGTGCGCGATGCCTGGCAACTGGCGCAGACTATCCTGGATGCGCCGCGCCAGCGCCTGGGCGAGGTCGCCTTGAGCCGTGCGTATGCGGCGAAGCGACATTTCGATGTGTTGGGTGGCAGTCTGATGACGGATATTCTGGTGGAGTCGTTTTCCAATGACCGCCCCCTGCTTGGGGCTGCGCGAGGCGCGGCACTGGCGTTGCTGGATATGGCGCCGCCACTGAAACAGTTGTTTGCCCGCAAGATGATGTTTGGAGCCCAGTCATGGTGATCGAAAGTGATGTCGTAATCGTCGGCGGCGGCCTCAACGGGGCCGCACTCGCCTGCGCGCTGCGCCACGGGCCGCATACGGTAACCTTGCTGGAACCGAAGCCTCCCTTACCCCCGGCCCCTCCCACGGAGGGCGAGGGGAGCGATGCGTGGGATTCCCGCATCTACGCCTACAGTCCGGGCAATGTGAACTGGATCAAGTCACAGGGCGGCTGGGGCGCACCGGTGCGGGCACAGGCGGTGTATCGCATGCGTATCCACGGCGATGCGGGCGGTGACCTGGATTTCGACGCGCTCGAAGCGGGCCTGCCGGAACTGGCATGGATCGCCGAGAATGGCCGCCTGCAGGCTTCTCTGTGGCAGTCTCTGTCCGACACGCCCAATCTGCGCGTCGTCACCACGCCCGCCGAGGCTGTCACCTGGGGCGATGACGGTCGCCATGCCCTGCACCTGGCCGATGGCTCTACGCTGGCTTCGCGCCTTTTGGTGGCGGCTGATGGCGCCAATTCCTGGGTGCGGCGGCAAGCCGGCATCGGCTTCCTCCTGGAAGACTACAAACATATCGGCGTGGTCGCCAACTTCGAAACCGAAAAGCCGCATCGCGGGGCTGCTTGGCAGTGGTTCCGCGATGATGGGGTGCTGGCTTACCTGCCCTTGCCGGGGAATCGCCTCTCTATGGTCTGGTCCACCCCGCCGGAACACGCGGCCCTGTTGCAAGCTAGCTCACCTGACGAGCTGGCGAGCCGGGTGGCACGAGCCGGCGGGCATGCACTGGGCGAGTTGCGTTGCATTACGCCACCCGCCGGGTTTCCCCTGAAACGCCGGCTCGCCGATACCTGGGTGCGTCCCGGTCTGGTGCTGCTGGGCGATGCGGCGCACACTGTCCATCCCCTGGCCGGTCAGGGCGTGAACCTGGGTTTTCGCGATAGCCGCCTGCTCGCCAACGTCCTGAAAAGCGCGGGCGACCCAGGCGAGATCGGTCGATTGATCGCGTATGCTGCACGCCGCCGCGAGGATGTGGCTACCATGCAGCTTGTCAGCGGTTCCCTGCGGAAACTTTTTGGCCGCCAGGAGAGCCTGATACGCACCTTGCGCAACCATGGCATGAATTTCGCCGATCATTTTCCCCCGCTCTCTCAGGCACTCATGCACCATGCAGCGCTCTAACCCATACTTCAGGAGCTTTTCCATGCGCCGACTCGCCCTATTTTTTTCCCTATTTTTTTCCCTATCTCTTTCCCTACCTCTTGCCCTCTTTGCCGGCACCGCCCTGGCGAATGATGCCGACATCCGCTTGTCCATCGAAAGCGCCTTTTCTGGCGCCAAGGTGAGCGAGATCAACAAATCCGCACTGCCGGGGATGTTCGAAGTGGTGATGAAGAGCCGAGAGGGTCCGCGCGTGGTCTACACCGACGACAAGGGCCGTTACCTGGTGATGGGCGAGATGATAGACATCAAGATGGAACGCAACCTCACCCAGGAGCGCATGAGCAAGCTCACCGAGGTGAGATTCGATAGCCTGCCGCTGGACCAGGCGATCAAGACCGTGAAGGGGGACGGCAGGCGTCGTCTGGCGGTGTTTTCCGACCTCGATTGTCCTTATTGCAAGAAGCTGGAAAGCGAGCTGACCAAGGTCGACAACGTGACGATCTACACCTTCCTTTATCCCCTGCCCATGCATGGCGAGGCGCCGCACAAGTCGAAGCTGATCTGGTGCAGCAAGGATCGCGCCGCCGCTTGGGCCGACTACTTCCATTCCGGTCGGCTGCCTACGGGCAAGGGCGATTGCAAGACGCCCATCGACGAGAACCTGGCGCTGGGCGCGAAGTTGCATATCGAAGGCACGCCCGCCATGGTTTTTGCCAATGGCAAGCGGGTTCCCGGTTACCTGCCGTCCGTGCGCCTCGATGAGATGCTGACGGCTTCCGAGAAGACCTCACCGCGCCCATGAGTGAGGCGAATCTCGAGCGCGAGGGGGACGTAGGCCTGCGCCAGGCCTTCGCCTTGTTCAGCGAGACCTCGGAGAAACTGGCCGGTGCCTATCTCGAGCTGCAAGGCCAGGTCGCGCGGCTGACTGGCGAACTGGCCGCGGCCAACGGCGAGCTGGCGCGGCGCGAACGCCTCTCGGCGCTAGGCGAGATGGCCGCACAGGTGGCGCACCAGTTGCGCACGCCTCTGGCCACCGCGCTGCTCTACACCGGACACCTGGCGCGGCCGCAACTCGGCGATACGGATCGCATCCGTTTCGCCGAGAAGAGCCTGTCGCGGCTGCGCTATCTGGAGCGATTGATCCAGGACATGCTCTTGTTCGTGAAGGGTGCGCGCCTCGCCCGTGTGGCATTTTCCCTGCGCCCTCTGCTGGAAGAGCTGGCGCAGACCCTGGAGCCGCACGCCGCGCAACGCCGTGTGCATCTGGAACTGCGCCCGCTGGATGCCGCCGAATTCACGCTGACCGGCGACCGCCAGGCGATTGCCGGCGCCCTCATCAATCTGCTGGAAAATGCGCTGCAGGCGACGCCGGAAGGTGGCCAGGTGGTTTTGAGTGTGGGCGGCCTGGGCAGTCCTTTCGCCGCTTTTCAGGTTAGTGACACGGGGGCCGGCATCCCGGAGGCCGCCCGCGAGCGTCTCTTCGAGCCCTTCTTTAGCACGCGCGGCGAGGGCAGCGGCCTGGGGCTCGCCATCGTGCGCCAGGTTGCCCAAGCGCATGGCGGTTGGGTGGAATGGGCACCGCAAGAAGGCCGCGGTAGCTGCTTCACGCTCTATCTGCCTTTTGCCGGGGACGAAGGCGTGCGGGGCGAACATGGCTGACGTCCTCTCAAGTCGTTCGCCGGGCCGCCACGACCTGGCCTCCTTGGGGGGCGGCTCGGACGCGTTTCCCGAGCCGGGGCTACCGCTACCCATCCTGGTTGTCGAAGATGACCCGGATTTGCGCGAAGCGCTCATGGATACCCTGGAGCTGTCCGGCTATGCCGCCCACGCCGCTGCCAATGCGGAAGAGGCGTTGGCCTGGCTGGAACAGGGCGGCGCCCATCCCGGCCTGGTCCTGTCCGATGTGCAGATGCCGGGCATGGATGGTCATGGCCTGCTGCGCAATCTGAAATCGCGCTGGCCGGAGTTGCCGGTGCTGTTGATGACCGCCTATGGCCAGATCGACCTGGCCGTGCAGGCGATGCGCGAGGGAGCCGCCGATTATCTGCCCAAGCCGTTCGAGCCGGATCGCCTGCTGGTCGCGGTGGCGCGCCATTACCGTGGGAGGGAGGGCGAGGGCGGCGAAGTGATCGCCGAGGATGCCGCCACACGCGTTATGCTCAACCTGGCCAGGCGGGTCGCGGTCACAGAGGCCAGCGTACTGCTCACCGGCGAATCCGGGGTTGGCAAGGAAGTGTTTGCTCGTTTCATCCATCGGCACTCGAGGCGCGCCAAGGGAGCTTTTGTCGCGGTGAATTGCGCGGCGATTCCCGAGAATCTGCTCGAGTCCGTGCTCTTTGGTCACGAGCGCAGCGCCTTCACCGGGGCTACCTCCGCCCAGGCAGGCAAGTTTGAGCAGGCCAATGGCGGCGCGATCCTGCTCGACGAGGTTTCCGAACTGCCGTTCAATCTTCAGGCCAAGCTCCTGCGCGTGCTCCAGGAAAAGGAAGTGGAGCGGGTGGGGGGGCGGTCCCCGATCAAGCTCGACGTGCGCATCTTCGCCACCAGCAATCGCGACCTTGCGGCTTGGGTCGCGGCGGGGCACTTCCGCGAAGACTTGTATTACCGGCTCAACATCTTTCCCCTGGAAATTCCACCTTTGCGGCGCCGCCGTGGCGATATCGCAGCACTCGCGCGGCATTTCCTGAAGCGTTTCGAGTGCGTGGTGGGTAGAAGCGGTTTTGCCCTGAGTCCTGCCTCGCTGGCCGAATTGACCGACTATGGGTGGCCCGGTAATATCCGCGAGTTGGCGAACGTGCTGCAACGCTCCATGATCCTGGCGCATGGTGAGGTGATCGGCCCGGAACACCTGATGCTGCCGCATATCTCGGGTCGGGAAAGGCAGCGAGATCAGGAAATGACCGTCGAACCCGGTGTGCTCGAACTCGGCCTCAAGGACATGGAGCGCGAGACCATACTCGGTACGCTGCGACGGTCGGGCGGCTCCCGTCGCAAGACCGCGGAAGTGCTGAGCATGAGTGGGCGGACCTTGCGTTATAAACTCAAGCAATATCGTGAAGCAGGCTATCTGGACGAAGATGAGCCTCTATAATTGGCTTTGTGGTGATAGCCGCGTGAGCGGCTTTCGAAGCGCCCACTTCTTCCGGGATGCCGAAGTGGGCCTCGTCGATGGGGCTGGGGGCGAGGGAAAAGACAGAACAACGAGTTATCTACTGGCATTCATGCCTGTAGCCGCGAACGAATCTGGAAGGGTTTGCATCCCTCCCAGATCGCCACGCCTGAAATCCCGGCCTTCAGGCCGGGGTATTCAGACTTCGCGCCGCCTTGAAGGGCGGGGTTTCAAACCGGAGTTGGTTTTACGATGAATGAGATCGATCTGATGGTGAACCAGTTGCGTGCCGTGGCGGCCCAGGCCGGTGCCCGTGCGCCCGTCAGTTCGGTCGGTGCGCCCTCGCAGGATTTCGCCGCGTTGCTCAAGTCTGCCGTGGACGAGGTCAATACCACCCAGCTGGATGCGCGCCAACTGAGCAAACAGTTCGAGACCGGCAGTTCCGCAGTCAATCTCCAGGACGTCGTGCTTTCCTTGCAGAAAGCCAGCCTGTCCTTTCAGACCATGGTTCAGGTGCGCAACAAGTTGGTGAGCGCGTACCAGGAAGTCATGAACATGCAGGTCTGATGGAACACGGTTGACGGATGGCCCTGCAACCCCAAGATACGCTCAACGCACTCTTCCTCCGCTTCAATGAGCTTCCCGCCGCCAGAAAGGCGATCCTGGCGGCAGTCGTGGCGGGGGTTATCGCGTTGTTGTTTGGCGTCTACCTATGGGGGAGCGCGACCGAATACAAGGTGCTGTTCTCCAACCTGGCCGAGCGCGATGCCGGTACGGTGACGGCCACCCTGCAGCAAATGAACGTCCCCTACAAGACCGAGGCCAACGGCACCCTCATGGTGCCGGCCGACCAGGTCTACGACCTGCGTTTCAAGCTGGCCGCGCAAGGCATCCCCAAGGGCGGGGCCGTGGGCTTTGAATTGATGGACAACGCCAAGCTGGGCATGACCCAGTTTCAGGAGCAACTCGCCTTCCAGCGTGGCCTGGAAGGCGAGTTGGCGCGCACCGTCCAGTCCTTGTCTCCGGTGGAGTCTGCGCGGGTGCACCTGGCCATCCCCAAACCCTCGGTGTTCATTCGCGACAAACAGTCGCCTTCCGCCTCGGTCCTGGTGAAGCTCTATCCCGGCCGCACGCTCGAGCCCGGACAGGTGCAGTCCATCGTGCACCTGGTTTCCAGCAGCGTGCCTGAACTCTCGCCCAGCAGCATTACCGTGGTGGACCAGGCGGGCAATCTGCTCACCGCCAAGAACGACAACAAGTCACAGCTGGGCCTCAACGACAGTCAGCTAGCCTACACCAAGGACATCGAGTCCTATTATGTGCAGCGGATCGAGGCCATCGTGCTCCCCATCGTAGGTGCCGGGAATGTCAAGGCCGAGGTGCGCGCCGATCTGGATTTTTCCGAGGATGAGGCGACTAGCGAAACCTACAAGCCGAATCCGGGTGCGGATACGCAATCGATCCGCAGCCAGCAGTCGGTGGAGGATATCAACAACGCCGCTAATCAGGCGCAGGGCGTCCCCGGCGCGTTGACCAACCAACCTCCGGGGCCGGCCAGCGCACCGGTGACGGCGCCGGCCGGCGCCAATGCCGGGCCGAATGTGACGGCTGCGGGGCAGGGTGGCAATTCCAGCCGCAAGGAACATACTGTCAACTTCGAACTGGACAAGACCATACGTCACGTCAAGGAGTCGCAGGGGCGGATCAAGCGTCTTTCCGTGGCGGTGGTGGTCAACAACAAGATCGCCTCGGGCAAGGACGGCAAGGACGGCAAGCCGGGCAAGGCGGTACCCCTTGCCGCCCAGGAACTGGCTCAGATCAACGGTCTGGCGCGTGAAGCCATGGGCTTCGACCAGACGCGCGGCGACACCATCAATGTGGTCAACGCGGCTTTCACCGAGGCCAGGGAAGAGCCCGCGTTGCCGCTATGGAAGGATCCGGCGAATGTGGCGCTAGCCAAGGATCTGCTCAAGAATCTGCTCATCTTCGGCCTGGCCTTCTATCTGGTGTTCGGGGTGCTGCGGCCGATGTTGCGCGACCTGGTGAAGCCACATGAGTTGCCGCACGTACCCGGCGACGAGGATGAGGGGGAAGAGGGCGGGGAGGGTGGTGTGCTCTACGGCGCGGATGGCAAGCCGATCGAAGTGCCGGTCGATAGCTATGCGGAGATACTGGCCCAGGTGCGAGAGTTCGCTAAGTTGAATCCCAAAATCACGGCTGAAATTGCCAAAGAATGGATGGTCAAGGAATGAGCGATGACGACGGCCTGAGAAAGACGGCTATCCTGATGCTGGCACTGGGGCACGAAGAAGCCGCCGAAGTGTTCAAGTATCTCGGTCCCAAGGACGTGCAGAAGCTGGGCATGGCGATGTCCAGCGTGGGTAAGACCGGCCGCGAGGAGATCGAGACGGTGTTGCGCGAGTTCCACGGTCAGACGGAAGGACGCATCGACCTCGTCGATTCCGACGAATACATCCGTTCCGTGTTGAAGAAGGCGCTGGGTGATGACAAGGCCGCGCACCTGATAGACCGCATCTTGCAGGGCAATGAGAGCGCGGGCATCGAAAGCCTGAAGTGGATGGATGCCGCCTCGGTGGCGGAGATGATCCGCAATGAACACCCGCAGATCATCGCCGCCATCATGGTGCATCTGGATCGCGACCATGCCAGCGAAATCCTCAACATGTTGCCGGAGCGCCTGCGCAATGACGTGATGGTACGTATCGCCACGCTGGAAGGCGTGCAGCCGATGGCCATGCGGGAACTCAACGAAGTGCTTACTCAACTGCTGTCAGGCGGTGAAATCGGCAAGAAGAGCAGTCTGGGGGGGATCAAGACGGCGGCGGACATCCTCAACTACATGGGGGGAGCGATCGAGGCTTCGGTGCTGGCCAACATCCGCGAACACGATGCCGATTTGGCGCAGAAGATTCAGGATCAGATGTTTACCTTCGACAACGTCATGGAACTGGACGACCGCTCGGTGCAGATGCTGTTGCGCGAGGTGCAGTCCGAGACCCTGATCATCGCGCTCAAGGGTACCAGCGAGGAACTCAAGGCCAAGATATTCCGAAACATGTCCAGTCGCGCCGCCGAAGCCCTCAAGGAAGA
>CAISDD010000008.1 GCA_903883985.1 uncultured Pseudomonadota bacterium
AAACCCGTCCCTACATGGCGTACGGGCGGGTTTGAAACCCGCCCCTACATGCCGTACGGGCGGGTTCGAAACCCGCCCCTACATGGCGTACGGGTGGGTTTGAAACCCGCCCCTACATGGCGTACGGGCGGGTTCGACCTTCGACCTTCATGTCAAATCCACAGGCTGGGTTTGGCACTGAACTTCCGACGGTTGGCCTTAGGCAGCTTTGCGGGATCGTTTGTTGATGGAAAGAAATAAGTTCTGCCGAGCCTGATTCATCCGCTCGGCAGCGGTGTTGTCCGAGATCCCTGTGGCCTGCGCGCGCAAGGCATCGAGCGTGATTTCCGGCCGCAGGAATGAGGCTACGTCCGGCAGACTGGCCAGCTTCTCCTAGGTCGTTCTGACCTGATCGAGCGGATAGCGCTTGCGCGTCTTGCCCTTCTTGTCCGTGATCTCCTCGGCAAACAGACAGGGACGATGGAAGTTGACGTAGGGATTCAAGTGGTTGGTACACCAGGCATTCACCTCGGCGGCGTAGCGCTGCGGGATGTGGGCGTAGCCCAGATGCTTGCGGATGACCGCGCCGTTCTTGGTCTCGGCCAGGCCGTTGTCGTTGGAATGGCGTGGCCGATACTTGGTGAATTCGGCACTGAGTTTGTCCAGCATCTTGGCGACCTTGTGGTTGATGTACTCCGAGCCGTTGTCGGCGTGAAAGCCCAGGATGCGGAACGGGAAGCCCGCCAGCAGCGCCTCGATGACCGGCAGAAGATAGGCTTCGCTGATTTTCTCGCAGGTGGCGACCAGCTCCCACTGGGTGACGCAATCGACGGCATTGATGTGGTAAACCCCCTTGATGCCATCCTGATCGCCCTGATGCACGCTGTCGATGCGAATGATGCCGGGACGACCGTCGGGAGCCGGTGCCTGGCGCTCGCCGATAGGGATGCCCGTCGGCCGGGTCTTGGTGAAGACACGGCGGCGGTCGACGTAACCCTGCCGCTTGCGCAGGTTGTACAGGTGCCCCACCGAGATCGTCGCCAACCTCTCGTAACGGACATCGCCAAAGACGTCCAGCGCGTGTGCCATGAGGTGCCGTGTGGCCGGGCCAGACAGGGTGTCGTGCAGGCTGTCGGTCTCTGCCAACAGGGCGACGTCGACCTCGGTGAAGCGGCGCACGAACCCCACCTTCGGCGCCCGGTAGGTTTTCGCCAGTTTCCCCGTACTCAGACATTTCGCCACCAATCGCGTCAGTTGCTGCCGCGAGTAGCCCGTCGTCCGTTCCAGGTAGCGCAACACCAAACCCTTGCCAGTTCGCCCCGGACCCGCGTACCGAAATCTCCTCACCACACCTTCGATGTGGCAGTAGCGCTCGTCGTCTCCGCCCCATACCTGAAACTCGACCTCTCTCGTTCCCGCTAAAAATTCCCGGAGTTGATCCAGGGTCACCAACCGCTTCTCGTTCATATCGATCACCATCCTCCAGATGATCGATCCCTTTCCCCCCCTTCAGACTCATACCTCGTTGGAAATGCTCACCACCCTTCAGACTCATACCATGTTGGACAAGACTCCCATCACCAAACGTGAACATCAGCCCATCAAATCGGGTGACCACACTCACCC
>CAISDD010000009.1 GCA_903883985.1 uncultured Pseudomonadota bacterium
GAGGTGCAGTCCGAGACCCTGATCATCGCGCTCAAGGGTACCAGCGAGGAACTCAAGGCCAAGATATTCCGAAACATGTCCAGTCGCGCCGCCGAAGCCCTCAAGGAAGACCTGGAATCGAAAGGTCCGGTACGACTCTCCGAAGTCGAGGCGGAGCAGAAGGAAATTCTCAAGATCGTGCGCAAACTGGTGGACGAAGGCCAGATTATCTTGGGCGGCAAGGGTGGTGAAGAAGGCCTGGTGTCCTAGCCGCCATGTCGCGCGTCATTCCCAAGGAGCAGCTCACCGCCTACCAACGCTGGGAACTGGGCAGCTTCGAGCCCATCCCCGAAGTCGAGGCCAAGCCGCAGCCCCTACCCGAACCGGAACCCGTGTTGCGCGTGCCCCTGCCCACGGCCGAAGACATCGAGCGCATCCAGCAGGATGCCTGGCAGGAGGGGTATGACCTGGGGTTCATGGAAGGCCGCAAAGCGGGCTATGAGGATGGCTACAAGACCGGGGAAGTGCATGCGGAGCGGCTGCGGCAACTGGCCGAGGCCTTGCAGGTGGAAAGTTTGCGCCAGGACCAGAGTCTGGCCCGCGAGGTGCTGGAATTGGCCCTCCAGGTCGCCCAGCAGGTGCTGCGAGTCAGTATCCGGACCAAGCCGGAAGGCATCCTCACCGTGATCCGCGAGGCGCTGCAATCGCTGCCCACGTTGTCCGGCCATCACAAGCTCGTGGTGCATCCCTCGGACGCCGACGTCGTGCGCGCGTGGCTGGACGGGGAACACGGCCACCTTTCCTGGAAAGTGGCGGAGGACGCACAGATGTCGCCCGGCGGTTTCCGCTTCGAAAGCACCCACAGCGAACTCGACGCCTCTCTGGAAACCCGCTGGCGCGAGACCGTCGGCTGCCTCGGTACCGAGACCTCATGGATGGACTGAGCCGGGGCGCCGCGCTGGTGGCCTTTCTGCGCGATTGCCAGGAGGCGATTGCTCAGGTCACCCCCTGGCGCGCCACGGGTCGCCTTACGCGTGTCGCCGGGATGGTGATGGAAGCCTCCGGCCTCAAGCTGGCTACCGGCGTATCCTGCAAGGTGGTCATGCCGGGCGGGCAGCAGGTCGACGCAGAAGTGGTCGGCTTCTCCGGTGAACGCATCTATCTCATGCCCTCCACCGATGTCTATGGCCTGGCGCCCGGTGCCGTGGTCGAAGTTGCCACGGTTTGCGGTTTCGACCTGCCTCGCATGAACAAACCCTTCTCCCGCCGTCGTCGCATCGAGGATAGGATACGCCAGGTCGCGGTCGGCCCGGAATTGCTAGGCCGAGTCATCGACGGCGCCGGCCGCCCGCTCGATCGCCTCGGCGCCCTGGCGGCGTCCAGCCGCGTGCCCCTGCATGCCCGTCCCTTCAATCCGATGGAGCGCGAACCGATTCGCGATGTCCTGGATGTTGGCGTACGCGCCATCAATGCCCTGCTCACCGTGGGGCGTGGTCAGCGCATGGGCCTGTTTGCCGGTAGCGGGGTGGGCAAATCGATGTTGCTGGGGATGATGGCGCGCTACACATCGGCGGACGTGGTGGTGGTGGGGCTGATCGGAGAGCGTGGCCGCGAGGTGAAGGACTTCATCGAAAACATCCTCGGGACAGAAGGCATGCGTCGCGCCGTGGTCGTCGCCGCCCCGGCCGACTCGCCGCCGCTCCTGCGCCTGCACGGCGCGGCCTATGCCACGGCGGTGGCGGAATACTTCCGCGACCAGGGCCAGGATGTCCTCTTGATCATGGATTCGCTCACGCGCTATGCCCAGGCACAGCGCGAGATCGCGCTGGCCGTGGGCGAGCCGCCTGCCACCAAGGGCTACCCGCCCTCGGTATTCGCGAAGCTGCCTCAGTTGGTGGAACGCGCCGGCAATGGCCGCTCGGGTGGCGGCTCCATCACCGCCTTCTATACGGTCCTGATGGAGGGCGACGATCAGCAGGATCCTGTGGCCGACGCCGCACGTGCCATACTCGACGGGCACATCGTCTTGTCCAGGTCGCTCGCAGATCATGGTCACTACCCGGCCATCGACATCGAGGCCTCGATTTCGCGCGCGATCACCGAATTGCTGCCCAGGCATGAGATGGATCGGGTGCGCCGCTTCAAGAGCCTCTACGCGCGCTATCAGCGCAGTCGCGATCTGATTACCATCGGTGCCTACCAGCGCGGCAACGATGTGCTGCTCGACGAGGCCATCGCGCTCTACCCGAGGATGGAGCCATTCCTCATGCAGGATTTCCTGGACAAGGAAGACTACGCCGCCAGCCGCAGTGGGCTGACTGCGCTGCTTGGCTGAACCGGTCTTACCCGGTGCTTAGCCCGCAAGCGGGCCTTGCGCGTCTCGCAGCAGGCGGAACAATTCCCGGCTGGATTTGGGCGGTTTGCCTTCGGTGGCTTCGCGGCGGGCGTTGCGGATGAGTTGCCGCATGGCTTGGACATCGACATCGGGGTGGCCAGACAGCCATTCGGTGAGGGCGGCGTCGTCCTGCAGCAGGCGTTCGCGCCAGCGCTCGACGGCGTGTAATTCGGACTTGGAAGCGGCGGATTCTCCCTTGATCGCCGCGAGTTTGGCGGCGATGGGCTCGACTTCCACATCGCGCATCAGCTTGCCGATGAACTGCATCTGGCGGCGGATGGCTCCGTTTGCGGTGAGTCGCTGTGCTTCCAGCAATTCCTGGTAGAGCCGTTCCGGCAAGTTCATCTTTGCCAGGCGCTCGCGCGACAGTTTTACGAGTTCCACGCCCATGTCCTGCAAGGCGGTCATCTCGTTCTTGCGCCGCGTCTTGCTGATGTGGGAATCCGCAAATTCTTCGGCATGATCGTCGTGTTCTTCTGGAGCTTGGCGCATGGCATTCGGGGGAAGGGCGAGGGGCGGGTATCATAGCGGTCCTTTGCCCAACGTATCAGGTTCAACCGTGTCAGACAGCCCATTCAGTTTTACCCGCGAAACCCTGCAATCCCTTGCCGCGCAGACCCTCGAACTGGCCCGGGTTTCTGGCGCCTCCGCCGCGGAGACCGAGATTTCCGAGGGCAGCGGCCTCAGTGTCACCGTGCGCCACGGCGAAGTGGAAACCATCGAGCACAACCGTGACAAGGGTGTCGGGGTCACCGTCTATCTCGGGCAGAAGCGCGGCCATGCCTCCACCTCCGACTTCAGCCTGGGCGCGCTTGAACGCTGCGTGGAGAAGGCGCTCTCCATCGCCCGTTTTACCGCAGAGGACGACTGCGCCGGTCTGGCCGAGGTCGAGCTGCTGGCCCACCGGATCGCGGATCTGGACCTCTACCATCCCTGGGCCGTGGATGTGGAACGCGCCACCGTTCTGGCGCGGGACTGTGAGGCCGCAGCCCTGCGCGTGGATGCGCGCATCCATAATTCCGAGGGCGCTTCGCTGTCCACCCAGGGGTCGCAATTCATCTACGCGAACACACAGGGATTCTCTGGCGGCTATGCGAGCACACGACAGAGTCTGTCCTGCGCCGTGATTGCCGAGGAAGACGGTGCGATGCAGCGCGATTACTGGTACACCACCGCGCGCGCCGAAGCCGATCTGGATACGCCGGAATCCGTGGGCCTGCGTGCCGGCAGCCGCACGGTGCGCCGCCTGAATGCGCGCAAGCTTTCCACCCGGCAATGCCCGGTGTTGTTCGAAGCGCCCGTCGCCACCGGCCTCATCGCCAGCTTCGTCTCGGCGATCTCGGGCGGCCACCTCTACCGCCGGTCCTCCTTCCTGCTCGACAGCCTGGGGCAACAGCTCTTCCCGTCCTTCTTTCAGATGATCGAGAACCCCTTCCTGCCGCGCGGCCTGGCTTCGGCCCCGTTCGACTCGGAGGGCGTGGTCACGCGGGAACGGGAAGTGGTGCGTGACGGCGTGATCCAGGGCTATTTCCTGGGGAGTTACAGCGCCCGCAAGCTGGGGCTGAAGACCACGGGCAATGCCGGTGGCAACCACAACCTGATCGTGCCTTCCACCGGAGAGGATTTTGCTGGCCTGGTCACCAAGATGGGCCGCGGCCTGCTGGTGACCGAACTCTTAGGCCAGGGCCTGAACATGGTGACCGGCGATTATTCGAGGGGGGCAGCGGGTTTCTGGGTGGAAAACGGCGTGATTGCCTACCCGGTGGAGGAAATCACCATCGCCGGCAATATGCGCGACATGCTGGGCGGCATCGTCGCCATCGGCGATGACGTGGAGACGCGCGGCTCGCGCCGGGTGGGGTCGATCCTGATCGGCAACATGACGCTGGCGGGGGAGTGATTTGCGCGCGCCGGCTACATCC
>CAISDD010000010.1 GCA_903883985.1 uncultured Pseudomonadota bacterium
CCCGGCTCATCCGGCCTACGTGCCCTACCGCTACACACGGGAGAAGATTGATGCCCGGCTTACGTCCAATAAGTAATGTCGCGTAACTTGCATTCATTAAGCTGCCGGCGCAGGCCCTCATCCCCGTCCCATCCCCCGGAGGGGGAAGGGGGTGGAACCCTCTTCGGGAGAGGGCAGGGTGAGGGGCCCGGTGGCAAACCAAATCTGTTTCGCAGCATCACTTATCGTCGAACTCTTTCAATGGGGCACCCGGATCGCCAGCCACGCGCGCTGCGACACCCATGGTAGCCACACTACGCTGGATGCCCACAATAGCCGAACCTTGCCAGGGTCAACATCCCGAATTCATAACTTGCGATGTCCGTTAGTCAATTCCTCGTTCCCCGGAGCTTTCCCGGTATTCCACGACCTGGGGTGCTGCTTCAAACCCGAGCAGGTGAGGGTGTTCTGCTACTGAACGGCTTCATCCGCCCACGCAGCCCGCCTGCAAGTCAGCGTGGTAGCTTGAGCGCACCATCGGCCCACTGGCCACGTTCCTGAAACCCAGTTCCAGGGCGACACGCCCGAATTCCGCGAACTGTTCCGGCGTAACAAAGCGCTCCACGGGCAGATGGTGCGCGGAAGGTTGCAGGTATTGGCCGATGGTGAGCATATCAACCTGGTGGTCGCGCAGGTCGCGCAGCACCTCCAACACTTCCTCATCCGTCTCGCCCAGTCCCAGCATGATGCCGGACTTGGTCGGCACAGTCGGGCAGCGTTGTTTGAAGTCTTGCAGCAGACGCAGCGAATGCGTGTAGTCGGCGCCGGGGCGGCAGGCAGGGTAGAGGCGCTGCACGGTTTCAAGATTGTGGTTCATCACGTCCGGTGGCTCGCTGCCCAGGAGGTCGAGGGCCGGGCCGAGACGGCCGCGAAAGTCTGGGGTTAGTATCTCGATGCGGATGCTGGGCGAAACTTCGCGAGCGGCGCGGAGGCAGGCGACGAAATGCCCGGCGCCGCCGTCTTTCAGGTCGTCGCGATCGACGCTAGTGATGACCACGTATTTCAGGCGCATCAAGGCCAGGGTTTTGGCCAAATGGCGCGGCTCATCCTCATCGGGCGGCAGCGGCTTGCCGTGGCCTACGTCGCAGAAAGGGCAACGCCGCGTGCATAGAGCGCCCAGGATCATGAAGGTGGCTGTGCCGTGGCGGAAGCATTCGCCCAGGTTGGGGCAGGAAGCCTCCTCACAAACCGTATGCAGCCTGGCTTCGCGTAATATTGCCTTGAGTTCGCTCACTTCCGGAGCCGAAGGGGCCTGAGCCTTGATCCAGGCCGGCAGCTTCAGTCGCGGCTTGGGCACGATCTTGATGGGGATGCGCGCGGTCTTGGTAGCGCCCTTGTTGAGTTCGGAGTCGGTCATGGGGCGCGCCAATAAATGGGATGGGAGGGGTAGGATACCGGTGTCGGCGGCGACTGCTGAGCACTGTGGCGAGGTAACTTCTCAATAAGTCACGGCATAGTGCGGTCAGCGCCCGTTCACGCGGGGTAGTGATGTAACCCACCCCAGGCAGGTTGAAGAAGCACTGGCGAGTCTCTGTAGCGCATGCATCCTTGCCTGCGTCTTTGAAAACAGCCGGCCGGAAGCCGGCGCTGCCGCGATGATTTCTGTTTGAAGCAACAGCTTGAAGCGTGCTTCTTGAGAGGGCGTTTGCCACCTGTGAAGTCGCGATAGGTCTCGTCACGCAGTCGATAGG
>CAISDD010000011.1 GCA_903883985.1 uncultured Pseudomonadota bacterium
CAGGGCCCGCGTTGCCTGGTTGAGCACCTGGCCCAGGTAATCGCCACGCTCGATCAGCTTGTGATAACGGGTGATGCCGCGGAACAACTCGCCTTGGTCGATCGCGCCGCCCTCGCCCGAGCTCTCCTGCAAGCCACCCTTGCCGAAGATATACGTCGAGGTCTCTCCGGTAATCACCAGCACCGGCAGCCGCTCAGCGTAGGCGTTGGCGATGCCGGTGATCAGATTGGTGGCCCCCGGACCTGCCGTGGCGATACAGGCCCCGATTTTGTGGGAAACCCTGGCATACCCCCCCGCCATGAAAGCCGCGCCCTGCTCGTGCTTGACCAGCACGCTCTTAACTCCGGAGCCGTGCAACTGATCGTAGATCGGCAAGACATGGGCGCCTGGCATGCCGAAGATGAACTCGATACCCAAGCGCTCCAGATACCTGACGATCAATGCGCTGACGGTGATTTTCATGTCGTTAACTTTATCGCGGCTGGCCGGCATCCCGGCTAGTCGCGCCCCATGCGGGTGCGAGGAAAGAGCCGGATTTGAGCACAAGACGGCCCCTCTCGGGAACCGGGAAAGCCTGTCAGGGCGGGTACCTCGGCGTGGTGCGCACCGGGCTGTCCGGAGGAGTCTGGATTCAACTCATCTTGGGCTGCCAGGCCGCTTTCACGCTGATGACCATGCCCTGGCATTCCACCACCTGACCGGCGCGCACCTTCGCGGTCTTGCGGCCCTCCGGCAATCCGTCGAGCGTAACGCCACCCTCGGCCACCAGGGCCTTGCCCCTGCCGCCACTATCGGCGACCCCGGTCAGCTTGAGCAGGTTGCACAGTTCGATATATTCGCCGCGTAATTCAAAGTCTATGGTTTGCATGGGCTTTCAGGGTAAGGGGTTCGAAGTGGGCGGACTCCGTGCCGTCGGTGATCCACACCTGGCCGTCTTGCAAGGTACATTGCAAGCGCATGCTCCGCTGCGCTAACGCGGCCAGACTTAGGCTCGCTTCCGGCGCCAGATTGAGCACGACTAGATTGGGCTGGCGTCCGAGTTTGCCGCGATTCTGCTCCCACCAGTTGTCCGCGGTGCGGCTGCCGTAACTGACGATCACGACCTGATCGGCGCGGCCGCAGGCCTTGCGCGTCCAGCGTTCATCGGGCAGACCGACGTCGATCCACAGCTCGATGGCGCCGGTGAGGTCGCGACGCCAGAGATCCGGCTCGTCGTCCGCGCACATGCCCTTGCCGAAGCCGAGTTGCGCATGCGCATGCATGACGAAGGCAAACAAGCGCACCATCATGCGTTCATCGGTTTCGGAAGGATGCCGCGCCAGCGTCAGGGTGTGTTCCGCGTAATAGTTGCGATCCATGTCGGCGATCTGCAGTTCGGCTTTGAAGATGGTTGCTTTGATGGCCATGGTTCAGGGAAGTCGGGGGGGACAACCCCACATAGTACAGAAGCGGCAGGCAGGACTGCGGCCCTGCCATACAAATGCCCGGAATAAAGCTCGCGTGGTTGACGCGCGCGCGCCTGGGTCTTAACGTCCGGGTGTGCGCCTGAAACCACGGCCCCCATTCGGAGAAGCCCACATGAACCACGGCCTTGCGGCATTCGCCAGCCTGAGCATCCTCGCGGCCTGTAGCAGCGCACCCACCAGCATGGGCCCCGCAGCCAAGCCCATGCTCAACGCGGCCGCCCAGCAGGCGCTGCATCAGGCCGAGGACGATGTGCAGGCGGCCCGGGCCAGGTTCGCGCTCTGGACCGGCGCCGCATCCGCCCTACGGTTGGCGCAAGACGCAGCACAGGAAGGCAATAGCGACAGGGTGATCCGGCAGGCCGCCTTCGCTTCCAGCCAGGCCACGCTGGGCATCGCGCAACTCTCCTACCCGACGACCGAAGCGAAGCGCTGATTTGCGCCGGTCTCGCGCATGAATGCGCTCCTACGGTTTCACGCCTGAAGGCGCGCCTAGCCGCCGCCTTTTTTCATGGCCTTGCCTTCCGCCGCCCGCTGTTTGCGCACTTCCTTGGGGTCTGCGATCAAGGGGCGGTAGATTTCCACGCGATCCTTGTCGCGCACCACGGCGTCGGGCTTGGCAAGCTTGTTCCAGATACCCAGCTTGTTGCTCGCCAGATCGATCTCCGGAAACTCGGC
>CAISDD010000012.1 GCA_903883985.1 uncultured Pseudomonadota bacterium
ATGGCGCCTGACTCGGCTGCCTGGTCCAAAACGTCCGTTGGCGCGGCGTCCTGTGTCGCCTGGTCCAGGGGCCGACCCTCGCCACTCTCCGCGCTATCCGATGGTTTTTGTGCATGGAGCTTGACCGCAGCGCTCCTTTGCTCGGTTGGCAGCGTGTTATCCGGGGCACCGCCGCCTCCCGGAACCTTGTTTGCTTTGGGCTTATGATGCTTGGTCAAGGAAGGTTGGTCGTCTAGTGAGGAAGAGCGGGAGGACATTGTCAATCCTTGAAAATGAAGTATTTACACGAAACAAATTTTGTGTTATAAGAAAGAGCCATCGAGTACGGCATCTATCCGGTCTTGCCCAGCGGCGACCAGGCACGCTGAACGTTGGGAGGGGCTGAATACCCCGCGCCACTCGTATGGAACAATTCGAACGCGTCCTGCTTGGTCCCTCCTGAAGCACACTCACGGACTTACTCGCGTGGGTGCGTGCCTCGACGTTGCGATCCAGACCAAAGCAGAAGGATAGGAAATCCAAAGACAGGAATTCCAACGGCCCCTTCTTGCAGTTCGCAGGTAATAATCACACTCATGAAGTCCGTGGTCAAACGAATATTCCGCGCGCCCCGATGGATGGTGGTCGATTCGCCTCGATTTCACGTTGGCAGCCGCAAACCAACTGCCTGACAGAAGCGGCGGGCACAATCCACCCCGCGACAGGTCACGCATGGTGTTCTGCCCCGGCGCCTACCACGCAACGCGCTGGTCGAACTCGTAGCCGGGTTCCGCTTGAGCTAGCATTTCCAACTCGGCGGGTTCCTCGTCCAGCATCGCCCACAGGGGGGGCCGCGCACCTTGGCCAGGGTGGCGAAGTAGGCTCGCTCAGATGGGTGAGGATTTCGCGGATTGCCTCCCCGCCGGTAATGAAGGCGGAGATGCGCATCGGGCCGCCACAATGCGGACGCAGCGGCGGGAGCGCCTCGTAGATGCGGGCCAGCAGCAAGGCCCAGGCATAACTTGGGTTTAACCGGGGTTTAACGTGCTCCGTGCCAAGGCGCGGTCTTTCAGTGGGTGCGAATCCCACCCGGCAGCTTTCGCTCCAGCCGGTAGCGGTGATCGTGGAGGTAACGAAGCGGTTGAAGCCTTTGGCGTAGAGGGTCCTGTAAGGGACTTGGTGAACATGCAGGCCGTAACGTGAGTGAACGCTGAGCAGGCCTCTAAAACGGTTTAGTGGTGCGCCGACCCGGCGTTAATACGGGGAAGGCCGCTGTCACAGGGGAAGCGAGGAGCACCCTGTGGTTCTACCGGAGTACTGGCGATGGCATGTATGGAAGAGGTGGCCATCGGAGCGATCCTCCTTCGAGTGGAACACCGTCGCCAGCCCTGTTCGCTCTTCATGCGGGGCACGCTCTCCAGGTCGGTCAGCATCGTGTAGGTGCGCCACATCCGTTCTTCATCCCAGTCCATCTCGTTGCTGCGCAGGCAGTAAACGCCAGGATGAGTGGCCATCGTCCCTGATATTGGTGTCTTCTCC
>CAISDD010000013.1 GCA_903883985.1 uncultured Pseudomonadota bacterium
GACCGATTCCTGCAACATGCGCTTCTCGTTGCGCACGATGATGTCGGGGGCCTTCAGTTCCAGCAGACGTTTCAGGCGGTTGTTGCGGTTGATGACGCGGCGATATAGGTCGTTCAGGTCGCTCGTAGCAAAGCGACCGCCATCCAGAGGCACCAGCGGGCGCAGTTCCGGCGGCAACACGGGCAGCACGGAGAGGATCATCCAGTCCGGCTGTATCCGGGATTTGTGGAATGACTCCAGCACCTTGAGACGCTTGGCCAATTTCTTGATCTTGGTATCGGAACTGGTTTTTTCAAGATCGCCGCGCAGTTTCTCGACCTCGACCGGCAAGTCTATGCTTTTCAGCAGGTCGCGCACGCCCTCGGCGCCCATGCCAGCCTTGAATTCGTCACCGTACTCTTCCAGTTTCGCCAGATAATCGTCCTCGGTCAGTAACTGCCCCTTATTCAGCGGGGTCATGCCAGGGTCGGTCACCACATAGGCTTCGAAGTAGAGTACCCGTTCGATGTCACGCAAAGTCATGTCCAGCACCATGCCGAGGCGGCTGGGCAAGGACTTCAGGAACCAGATGTGGGCGACCGGGCTGGCCAGTTCGATGTGGCCCATGCGTTCACGCCTCACCTTGGCTTGCGTGACTTCGACGCCGCACTTCTCGCAGTTCACGCCGCGGTGCTTGAGGCGCTTGTACTTGCCACACAGGCACTCGTAGTCCTTGATCGGACCAAATATCTTGGCGCAGAACAGGCCATCGCGCTCCGGTTTGAAGGTCCGGTAATTAATGGTTTCCGGTTTTTTTACTTCGCCGAAAGACCAGGCGCGGATTTTCTCCGGAGAAGCGAGGCCGATCTTGATGGCGTCGAATTCCTCTTCCTGCGTAACCTGTTTGAAGAGATCGAGTAGTGCTTTCATGTGCGTCTCCTGAGCATTCAGCGAGTGGCGAGTGGTGAGTGGCAAATCATGGCTACTCGCCCCTCGCGACTGGCAACTAGCTAATCAATAACGTTCCAGATCGATGTCGATCGCCAGCGAGCGAATTTCCTTCACCAGCACATTGAAGGACTCCGGCATGCCGGCGTCGATCCTGTGCTCACCCTTGACGATGTTCTCGTAGACCTTGGTCCGGCCGATGACATCGTCCGACTTGACCGTAAGCATTTCCTGCAAGGTATAGGCAGCGCCATAGGCTTCCAGCGCCCACACCTCCATCTCACCGAAACGCTGTCCACCGAACTGGGCCTTGCCGCCTAGCGGCTGCTGGGTAACCAGGGAGTACGGACCGGTGGAACGAGCATGCATCTTGTCATCAACCAGATGGTGCAGCTTCAAGACATGCATGATGCCCACGGTGGTAGTACGGTCGAAGGCATCACCGGAGCGGCCATCATAGAGCTGCACCTGGGTCTTGGCCGGCGTGAAGCCGAGCTTGGCGGTACGCACATCCTTTTCCGAGTAGGCCAGGTCAAGCATGGACTGGATGTCCTGTTCGGATGCGCCGTCAAAGACCGGCGTGGCAAAGGGCACGCCCTTGGTCAGGTTGCCGGCCATCTCCAGGATTTCCTTGTCGGAGAGACCCTTGATGTCCTCGGTCTTACCAGAGACGTTGTAGACCTTATCCAGAAACTTGCGTACTTCTCCAGCCTTGGCGTGGGATTGCAGCATCTCTTCGATGCGTAGACCCAGCCCGCGTGAAGCCCAACCCAGGTGGACCTCGAGAATCTGGCCGACGTTCATCCGCGAAGGCACGCCCAGGGGATTCAGGACGATGTCAACAGGGGTACCATCCGCCATGAAGGGCATGTCTTCCACGGGCACGATCTTGGAGATCACACCCTTATTGCCGTGGCGCCCGGCCATCTTGTCACCGGGTTGCAGACGCCGCTTCACGGCCAGATACACCTTGACCATCTTGATCACGCCGGGTGCCAATTCGTCGCCCTGGGTGAGCTTGCGCTTCTTGGTCTCCAGCATCTTGGGGAATTCCAGGCGCTGTTTGTCGAGGCCGTCCTTGATGGCTTCCAGCTGCTTGGACACTTCCTCAGCGCTGGCGCGGATGTCAAACCAGTCGTGCGGGCTCATGTCGTCAAGGTAGGCGGCGCTGACTTCCGCGCCCTTCGCCAGTTTCTTGGGCCCACCCTTCGCACCCTTGCCGATCAACAGACGACGCATCCGTGCGAATGCATCTTCCTCGACGATGCGCATCTGGTCGGCCAGATCCTTCTGATACTTGCGCAGCATCTCCTCGATGATCTGGTTGGCGCGGCTGTCACGTTCTATGCCTTCACGGGTAAACACCTGGACGTCGATGACCGTACCACTCATGCCGGTAGGCACGCGCAAGCTCGTGTCCTTCACATCGGAGGCCTTCTCGCCGAAGATCGCGCGCAAGAGCTTTTCCTCCGGGGTGAGCTGGGTTTCGCCCTTGGGGGTAACCTTGCCGACCAACACGTCGCCGGCGCTCACCTCGGCACCGACGTATACGATCCCGGCTTCGTCGAGGCGTCCCAGTTGCAACTGGGAAAGACTGGAAATATCGCGCGTAATTTCCTCGGCGCCCAGCTTGGTGTCGCGCGCCACCACGTTCAATTCCTCGATGTGGATGGAGGTATAGCGATCTTCCGCCACCACTCGCTCGGAGATGAGGATGGAATCCTCGAAGTTGTAGCCGTTCCATGGCATGAAGGCGACCAGCATGTTCTGCCCCAACGCCAGTTCCCCCTTGTCGGTGGAAGCGCCGTCGGCGATGACGTCGGCGCGAGCGATCTTGTCGCCAGGGCGCACCAGCGGCCGCTGGTTGATATTGGTATTCTGATTGGAGCGCTGGTACTTGGTAAGGTTGTAGATATCCACGCCGACTTCACCGGCGGTGGTTTCATCGTCGTCCACGCGCACCACCACGCGGCTCGCATCGACATAGTCGACCATGCCGCCACGGCGCGCGGTGACCACCGTACCCGAGTCGATCGCCGCAGTACGTTCGATACCGGTGCCCACCAAAGGCTTGTCCGGGCGCAGACAGGGAACGGCCTGGCGCTGCATATTCGAGCCCATCAGCGCACGGTTGGCGTCGTCATGCTCCAGGAACGGAATCAGCGAAGCTGCCACCGAGACGATCTGCGAGGGCGCGATGTCCATGTACTGGATGCGATCTGGCGTGGCCAGCGTGAATTCATTGCGACTGCGGCAGGACACCAGGTCGCCGCTGAAGGCGCCCTTGTTGTCCAGCTCCGCGTTGGCCTGGGCGATCACATACTGACTTTCCTCGATGGCGGAAAGATACTCGATCTGGTCTGAAACACGATGATCCACCACCTTGCGGTACGGCGTCTCGATGAAGCCGTACTCGTTGGTGCGTGCGAACAAGGCCAGGGAGTTGATCAGGCCGATGTTCGGGCCTTCCGGCGTCTCGATCGGGCAGACACGTCCATAGTGGGTCGGATGCACGTCGCGCACCTCGAAGCCGGCGCGCTCGCGCGTCAGACCGCCGGGACCCAGAGCCGAAATCCGCCGCTTGTGGGTGATCTCGGACAGCGGATTGGTCTGGTCCATGAACTGCGAGAGCTGACTTGAGCCGAAGAATTCCTTGATCGCGGCCGAGATGGGCTTGGCGTTGATCAAGTCATGCGGCATCAGGTTGTCGCTCTCGGCCTGGTTCAGGCGTTCCTTTACGGCGCGCTCGACGCGCACCAGGCCGGCACGGAACTGGTTCTCCGCGAGTTCACCGACAGAGCGCACGCGGCGATTCCCGAGGTGATCGATGTCGTCGATCTCGCCGCGGCCATTGCGCAGCTCGACCAGTATCTTGATGACCTCGACGATATCCTTGGAGGACATGGTGTAGCGCTCCTCGACCCGAGCGTTGAGTGCCTTGGGATCGAGTCCGGATGCCTTCAGATGTTTATTGAGCTCCGCGAGCTTGGCGTCGGCCTCCTCGCGTGTCGCGATATCGTCCAGGCTGGCCTTGGACAGACTGGCCTCGGGACAGACCGCAAAGTAGCTGCGCAGTGCGGCGGCCAGTTTGTTCTCGCGATGATGCGTGGGGAACATGATCTGCCAGGCGCTCTTGCCGGGTGCGCCGATGCGGCGATTGAACTTCATGCGACCGACTTTGGACATGTCGTAAGTGTCGTCGCTGAAGCACAGGCGGTTGAACAGGGTCTCTACCGCATCTTCGGTCGGAGGCTCGCCGGGGCGCATCATACGATAGATAGCCACGCGAGCGGTCCACTGGTCCACCGTTTCGTCGGCGCTCAAGGTCTGCGAAATGAAGGCGCCGTGATCGAGTTCATTGGTGAACAAGGTCTGGAAGTTGGCCAGCTTGGCTTCCATGATGTGGGCCATCAACTCTTCGGTGATCTCATCGTTGGCCCGTGCCATCAACTCGCCGGTTTCTTCATCAATCAGGTTCTTGGCCAGGACGCGACCCAGGATAAACTCCTGATCCACCAGCACCTTCTTGATACCGGCTTCTTCGAGCTGCTTGATGTGGCGCACGGTGATGCGCTTGTCCTTGGTGACGATGGGCGTGCCATCCTTGGCCAGGATATCGAACTTGGCAGTTTCCCCCTTGAGGCGCTCGGGCACCAGGCTCATCTCCAGGCCCTTCTTGGTCACATGAAAAGTGTCCCGATCGAAGAACATGTCGAGTATCTGTTCACTGTTGTAACCCAGCGATTTCAGCAGGATGGTAACCGGCATCTTGCGGCGGCGGTCGACGCGGAAGTAGACGAAATCCTTGGGGTCAAACTCGAAGTCCAGCCAGGAGCCGCGGTAGGGAATGATCCGAGCCGAGAACAGCAGCTTGCCGGAGGAATGCGTCTTGCCGCGGTCATGCTCAAAGAATACGCCGGGAGAGCGGTGTAACTGAGAGACTATGACGCGTTCCGTGCCGTTGATGACGAAGGAGCCGTTCGGCGTCATGAGCGGCATCTCGCCCATGTACACTTCCTGTTCCTTGACTTCCTTGATCTTCTCCTTGGTGCTTTCGCGATCCAGGATGACCAGGCGCACACGGGCACGCACGCTTGCCGCATAGGTCAGTCCGCGTTGCTGGCACTCGACGATATCGAACACCGGCGTACCCAGGTTGTAGCTGACATACTCCAGGCGGGCGTGGCCGGAGTGGGCGACAATAGGGAAGATAGAGGTGAAGGCGGCTTCCAGGCCCACATTTTCACGTTCCTCAGTCGGAACGCCTTCCTGAATGAAATGTCGGAAAGACTCGATCTGCGTAGTCAACAGATAGGGCACCTCCTGCACGCTCACGCGTTTGGCAAAACTCTTGCGAAGGCGCTTTTTCTCGGCGAATGTATAGTTCATTTGGACTCCGTCTCCAGGGGACAGGGATCAGGTATCAGAAATCGAAGCGGTAGGGCTCAATTTCTGGCAGCTGATTCCTGAAACGGCAAAAGGCTGACGGCAACACGCCGCCAGCCTGTTCTCGGGCACAAGTCGAATATCTGCCCGCCCCAAGAACAATTGGGCCCCGGATTTACTAAAGCTCGGGGCGGCTCGGAAAATTTTCCCGAGCCGGGGGCACGACCAACCCGAAACAACACTGAATTACTTGATTTCGGCGGTAGCGCCCGCGTCGAGCAACTGTTTCAGGATGGTATCGGCTTCGGCCTTGGGAATGCCTTCCTTGACTGGCTTGGGAGCACCGTCCACCAGATCCTTGGCTTCCTTCAAACCCAATCCGGTGATGGCACGCACGACCTTGATGACGTTGACCTTCTGAGCGCCAGCGGCAGTCAGCATCACGTCGAACTCGGTCATCTCCTCCACCACTACAGCCACAGCGGCGCCAGCGCCACCACCGCCAAACGATGCAGCGGATACGCCGAATTTCTCTTCAAACGCCTTCACCAGGTCGTTCAGGTCCATTACCGTCATGCCGCCTACGGCTTCCAGGATGTCTTCTTTGCTACAGGCCATGTTTCAA
>CAISDD010000014.1 GCA_903883985.1 uncultured Pseudomonadota bacterium
CGCTCCAGTCGAGACACCTGTCGCGCACCTTCTCGGCGTCACACGTCGCACCCTTCCGCCCACAGTTTCTGCATCCTCATGGTCGGCAGGATCGGCATCTCAACGGGTGCCGTACGGACCTTTGCCAGCACCCTCGACGTGCTGCGCTGGGAATAAGTTGCAACAAATGTACAAAGAAGCGATGGGCGATGGCATGACACGCCAGCACGCTGAGCAGGTTCAGCGCCAGATCGCCGAGAAGACCACCGACACCAAGGGCTTCGAGAAGCTGTTCGGGCGGACGTTGAGCAGCGAGGAAACCCAAGGCTGGCAGGAGGCAAAGACCCGGCAACAGCAAGTACAGGACAGCTTCCGTGCGATGGAAACAGCGTCGTCATCGTTCAACGGCAGCAACACTATCGGCGGCGAGCAGATCGCCAATGCGATGAAGGAGGATCGTGGCCATGTGCGCGGCGACCTGGTGAAAGCAGAGCGGCTGATGGGCGATGCCATCGGCGACGACAAGTGGCAGGGGTTCATGAACCGGGCAGAGAGCTATGTGCGCACATCACAATACGAAAGCACCCTCATGGGGGGCGAGCGCCAGGATGCCATCCGCTTTCACGCGCTACGCATGGCGTCGCAAAGTGGCGATAGGGCTGCGAGATCAGTGGCGGATGGGCATTTCCTGGGAGCGGCAGCCCGCATCGCCGGGGAGAGCACGTAATCAGCGGCCAGAATCGCTCAGATTCAGCCCTTGCCCCTGGGGCTGAACGTTCAAGGCCCGAGCGCGGAGACTGAATACAAGGCTGTCTCAGCCGGCTCGGCGGCGGAGGCTTTGGCGGGTGGGACACAAGAGAAAGTGGATGCTGCCATCGCCAAGGGGGGACCGCACGTGTAGGCCTTCATTCCCTCATACAGCGTCGCTTCCTGGATATGGTGAGGGTCATCGAACCACCGTAGCGTGTTGACTACGAGCGGTTGAGGCACTGTCTCCCAGAGGTTGGCGTCGCCGCAAAACACGATACGACCGCTCCCGTAGATCATCACCCCCAGGACCGGGGGCGCCGAAGGCTCGCCAGAGTCCTGGACCTGGTTGTCATTCAGGTCAAGATAGCTAGTGTCAGACAACCAGCCGAGGATCTGTGCCGTGCCGGGATACGAAATCAGGCCGCTGCCGACGCCATATACCAGGGGGCCTACACCCCGAGTGAGCGGATGCGTCTCGTAACTTGTGAGCGCGTTCTGGCCTCTCGTCACGCCCGCAAACCGTAAGCCCAGGCTCAACGCTAGGGCATCAGCCGGACGGTGCTCCGCCAGGAGCAGCAGGTTACCGCCATTCTGAACGTAGTCCTGATAGGTAGCGATCTCGACCGGAGCATACCCGCCAAAGCCAACGGCCCTGACGACAATGTCATAGCCCACCAGAATCGACGGTGTGATCGTGGTCGGCCGCGGCAGTTCAACGACCGTGTGACCCAGCGACCGCAGGCAATCGGCGAGGGCTTTTCCTTGATGCCCAGCTTTTGTGTCGAAGGGGCCGGCCTGTGGGAACCACCAGACACCGCCATCCCTCGAAGCATCCACCAGGATGCGGCGTTTGAGCCGTGTATCAAGCCGACCTATGCCCCGCGTCGCGAGGTAAAAGGGCTTCGTCTGGCCCTTGGCTAGTCCGGACGAATAGGGAACGATGTGGGTTTCTTCGGCCCGCGCGGAGAAGTAATCATACTGCCGCATCGCATCGACCGGGAGAAGAGCGTTCTTCGACACCATGATCGTCGCGACCCGGAACTTCCTCTGTGCGCGGCCGGGGTCAGGCACCCGTGCGCCAAGCTTGTTGACGATGTCGCCAATACCGACGTGGGTTACCGGGCCGTGAAGCATCCCATCCACCCACGGCTGTGCCTGATCA
>CAISDD010000015.1 GCA_903883985.1 uncultured Pseudomonadota bacterium
CGTCTTGAGGCGCTGGCCGTAGATCTGTTCGCGTTCGATGATGGTGTTGTTGTGCACGGTCTTGAGCTTGCGCACCATGACACGGCCGCTCGCGGGGAAATAATAGACCTTGCGCGGGTAGAGGCCCATGAGGTCCTGGGAGACGACCTTGATGCGCTCGGTTTCCAGGTATTCCAGTACGAATTCGCTGTTGCGCTCGCCCACGTTCACCGTGGTGAAACCACGCAGCACGGCACCGCCGCCGAACACCTTGGCTTCGAGCCGGACGCGATTCGCACCCATCTTGACCAACTGGTTGACCAGCACTTCCATCGCGTAGCCGCCGTAGCGCATCGAGGATGACAACACGTCGTCGCGGTCGCTGCTTTCTGGCAGCATGAAATGATTCATGCCGCCCAGCCCGGTCTTGGGGTCGCGGATGCACGCGGACACGCAGGAACCCAGCACGGTCACCAGCAGCATGTCGCGACCGGTCACGTAGTACTCACCAGGCAATATCTTGGCCGCGTCGATGTTGAAATTGCGATCGAAATAATGATTCGGGGCGAGGACTTCCTCGAACGAGTGTTGGGTCATGCGGATGCCCTCACTTGCGTACACTGCCTTGCGGCAGCTCAGCGTGTTCGTAGACCGTCTGGCCGCGCAGGCGGAAGAGGTCGGTGGCGTGGTAGAGCGCCTCGGAATGGCCGACGAACAGCAAACCATCGGGCTTGAGTAGCGGCTTCATCTTCTTCAGCATGGTGTATTGAGTCGGTTTGTCGAAATAGATCATCACGTTGCGACAGAATATGGCATCCAGTCCGCCCTTCACTTGCCCCACCACCGGCCAACTGGCGTCGAGCAGATTCACCTGGAAGAACTTCACCATCGCCGCCAGTTCGGGTTTTACCTTCACCATGCCGGCACGTTCGCCCGTGCCTTTCAGGAAGAACTGGCGCTGTTGGGCCCCCGTCAATTTCTTGATGCGATCCTGCGTGTACATGCCGTCGCTGCCCTTCTTCAGGACATTGGTGTCCAGATCGGTGGCCAGGATACGGACGGGCGCGTTGGTGCCAAAAACTTCCAACGCTGTCATGGCGATGGAATAGGGTTCCTCGCCGGTGCTGGCTGCGGAACACCAGATGGTGATCGGACGTTCGTGGCGGGTGTGCAGGAATTCCTTGAGGAGGTGGAAGTGGTGGACCTCGCGGAAAAAATCGGTGAGGTTGGTGGTCAGCGAATTGACGAAAGCCTCCCACTCGACCTCGTCGCCCGAGCGTATCAGGGTCAGGTATTCCTGGAAACTGCGGAGGCCGGTGGCGCGCACACGCCGCGCCAGCCGACTGTAGACCATGTCTTCCTTGGCCTCACTGAGGGCGATGCCGGCATGGTCGTAGATCATCTTGCGTACTTCTTCGAAATCCCGACGTGAGAAGACGAATTCCCTTTGTGTCGCTTCGGCCATGGTGTCCTTCTTGTGCGGCGCAGGCCTTGCGGCCAGCATCAATGAACGTGAAACAATCCCGCCGTAGGAGGTTCCTACAGTCTGTCTCCTCAGCAGGGGGCGGAGCCTGCCACCATGATCGTCAACGTGAAAATACGGTGCATGGCAATCAGAACTCTTCCCACTCGTCGCCCGCGCCGGTTCCGGCGGGGGAGGCCAGGATAGCCCAGGCTGGCCGACAGGTGCAGAGTACGGCCGGCGATGTGTCGAAGACACGGTTGTACTTGAAGGGTTCGGCGTAGGCGGCCTTGAGCGTCTCGTCCTCGAATAGCTGTGAGACGCGCCCGTTCAGCATGGTCTCGACGCGAAACCCGGGGATACGCTTGGTTTGGCGCCGCACCGAGAGAAATCCGCTGGTTCGGCCGCCCTGACGGATCGGCGTGATATGCGCTTCTACCCAGTAATGATCGCCATTCTTGCAGCGGTTCTTGACCAACCCCACCCAGGGACGCTCCGCCTGGATGGTGTCCCACAAGTCCTTGAAGGCTTCCGCCGGCATGTCCGGGTGGCGCACCAGGCTCTGCGGTGAACCGACGAGTTCATCGCGGGTGTAGCCGCTGATGGCGACGAAGGTGTCGTTGACATGGGTGATGATGCCGCGTGTATCGGTCGTGGAGACGATGGTGTCTCCCGCCTTCATGTTGTGCTCGATGCCCGTGACGGGCATGTTGATGCGCATGGCCTTTCCCTCCGGGAAATCGGTCTCGACCGCGATGACCTGCATTATGACGGCACGAAGCGTGAAATCTTTAACGGCAGGTTCAAGGTTCAAAGCCCCTTGCGTCTTGCCCCTTGTACCTTGTACCTTGCCCATATGAAAAAGCGACTACGTATCCTGCTATGTGCCTGTGTTTCGGCCTCGGCGGCCGGCGATGCGACCCAGGATTTTCCCACCTGGCTCACCCAGTTCCGCCAGGAAGTGCAGGCACAAGGCATTTCCCCTGCTACCCTGAATGCGGCCCTGGGCGAGGTGAGGCCTCTGCCTGAAGTGCTGGAGCGGGACCGCCGCCAGCCGGAATTCTTCGAACCCTTCCTGATCTATCTGGACAAGCGCCTCAGCCCCCAGCGCCTGGAGCGTGGCCAGGCCGAGATGCTCCGGCACAAGGCACTGCTGGAAGAGGTGCAGGTGCGATATGGTGTACCGCCTGGCATCCTGGTTGCCTTCTGGGGGCTGGAAAGCAACTACGGCAGCCAACTCGGCGGCTACCCGGTGCCGGCTGCACTGGCTACCCTGGCCTTCGATGCGCGCCGCAGCGCCTTCTTTCGCGGCGAGTTGCTACAGGCTCTGCGCCTCATCGAGGCGGGTGATGTGGCTGCTGCGGACATGAAAGGCTCCTGGGCCGGGGCGATGGGCCAGGTTCAATTCATGCCCTCGACCTATTTGCACTATGCCGTCGATGGGGATGGCGATGGTCGCCGCAACTTGTGGACTTCCCCGCCGGACGTGCTGCATTCCGCAGCCCATTTTCTGCGCGAACTCGGCTGGAAACCGGGCGAGGACTGGGGGCTGGAAGTGCGCCTGCCAGCAGGCTTCGACTGGGAGACGGCGCGCCTGGGCGAGAGAAAAAGGCTCAAGGAATGGGCAGAGCTAGGGCTGCTGCGGGCGGATGGCTCGCCGCTCACGGATATCGGCCGACTTGCGGCCATAGTCCTGCCGCAGGGCCACACCGGCCCGGCTTTTTTGGTGTTCCACAATTTTGGGGTGATTCTGGGCTGGAATCGCTCGATCCACTACGCACTGACGGTGGGCTTGCTGTCCAACCGCCTTCAGGGTTTGCCGGGCTTACTGGGAGGTCGCGCTGCAGACGGCCGTTCGATGACACGGGAGCAGGTGTTGGAAATACAGCGCCTGCTGGTCATGCGCGGCCTCTATTCCGGTGAACCGGATGGTCTACCGGGGTCGCGGACCTCTCTGGCGATACGCGCCTGGCAGAAGGCGGCGGGACTGCCGGCGGACGGCTACGCCTGCATGGACTTGCTGGAGCGCTTGCGCCAGGCACAATAAGGGCGGGAACAGCACAGCGGCGAGGACGCCGCCCCCATACGCGAATTCCCCGCTCCTGCTGCACGCACCATCAGAACTCTTCCCACTCGTCGTCCGCGCCGGCCTTGGCGGGTGAGGCCTGGGTAACCCGGGGCATGGCCTTGACCGGGGCGCGTATGGCCACAGCCTGACGCGGAGCCGGGCGCGCAGCCATGCGGGCGGGTGGCGCGATACGATCGGTGTGGCCGTTCACGCGGAACACGGCCACCGCCTGCGTCAGGCCGGAGGCCTGATCCTGCAAGGACTCGGCGGCTGCGGCCGCTTCTTCCACCAGGGCGGCGTTCTGCTGCGTGGCCTCGTCCATCTGGCTGATGGCCTGGTTCACCTGTTCGACGCCCTGGCTCTGCTCGGTCGAGGCCGCGCTGATCTCGCCCATGATGTCGGTGACCCGTTTCACCGCATCGACGATCTCCTTCATGGTGCTGCCTGCCTGTTCCACCTGGCGGTAGCCGATTTTGACCTTGTCCACAGAATCGCCGATGAGGGTCTTGATCTCGCGGGCGGCGTTAGCCGAGCGCTGCGCCAGGCTGCGGACTTCCCCAGCGACCACGGCGAAACCGCGTCCTTGTTCGCCGGCCCGGGCGGCTTCCACGGCTGCGTTGAGGGCCAGGATGTTGGTCTGGAAGGCGATGCCGTCGATGACGCTGATGATGTCGGCGATCTTCTTCGAACTGTCGGCGATCGAGGCCATGGTGTGGACGACTTCGCCCACGACATTGCCGCCCTTCGTGGCGATATCAGAAGCGCCACGGGCGAGCTGATTGGCCTGGCGGGCATTGTCGGCGTTCTGCTTCACCGTACTGGTGATCTCGTCCAGGCTGGCCGCGGTTTCCTCCAGGCTTGCGGCCTGGGATTCGGTGCGCGACGAGAGATCGGTGTTGCCGCTGGCGATCTCGCGGGCGGCCGTGTTGATGGCGTCGGTGGCCTCTCGGATCTGCGAGACGATTTCCGCCAAGCGTGCCGTGGTGGCGTTGGCGTCGTCCTTGAGTTCCCCAAACAGCCCATGGTAGTCGGCCTCGATCTGCTGGGTGAGATCGCCGTTGGCCAATGCCTTGAGGACGCGGGCAACATCGGTCATGCCGTGCTCGGAGGTCTCCACCAAGCGGTTGATGCCCTCGGTCAGTTGCAGGAAGAAGCCTTCCTTGCCCTCGGATCGTAGGCGCTGGCTGAAGTCGCCGGCGGCGGCGGCGCCGACCAGGCTGGCCACCTCCTGCTCCACGGCTACTTCGGGGGTGCGGTCCTGCCATTGGGTGACGCGACCGAGATGCCTGCCGGCGGCATCCAGGACCGGGCGCGCAATCAGGCGCAGGTGGCGACCATTGAATTCCATGTCGACTTGCGCGCCGGAGACCACGGCGTGATCGAAACGCGCGGCAATATCGGAATTGTCGAACAACCGGGAAAGTTTATCGCCAAACAGCTTATCCACGTTGAGTCGGGTACCAGCCAGGGTTTGCAGCAGGCTGCGAGCACTGGGCGTCATGTGGATCAGGCGGGTATCCGCGTCGGAGACGGTGATGCCGACGTTGGAACTATCCAGGGCAGCCTTGATGCGCAGGGTCTCGTCGGCGATTCGGTGCGATTCCGCTACGTCGAAGCCCAGCTTGGTCTGCATGGCTTTGAGTGCCACGAAGACCTGACCGATCTCGTCCCTATACCCCGTCGGGATGGGTGCGTGGTAGTTGCCCTGGGCGATCTCATCCATGTTCTTGATGACCGCATCCAAGGGTCGGGCTACGAGACGACGCGACAAAAGGGTCAGGAACGCCCCCAGGATGGCAATGGTGAGGAGGCCGGCGATCAAGAATATCCAGCCGATGCGGGCACTGCCAGCCGTGAATTCCTCGACATAGCTGCCGCTGCCCACCACCCAGTTCCAGGCCGGCACCTCGCCGTATACAACGATTTTCTCGCGTGCTCTGGTCTCGCCCAGTTCCTTGTTGATCCAGGGGTAGCGGATCACGCCCTGCTTCTTGTCGAGCATTTCCCGGATGAACTCCCTGCCGTCCGCGTCCTTGGCCGCCAGGATGTTCTTGCCTTCCTTGGCAGGGTGAACGATCAGCATGCCCTTGTTCTTGCCTGCGTCCAGGACATAGACATAGCCGGTTTGACCAATCTTGATGTCCTTTAGCCGGGCTTTCAGGGCAACAAACTGTTGGCTGAAGTCCAGTCCGATGAATAGCGCGGCGATCACCTTGCCCTGGGCGTCGATTACCGGCGTGTAACGCGTCATGTATTCACGGCCGAAAAGGCTGGCCTTGCCGATGTAAGCTTGACCCGCCAGGAGCCGTGCGTAGGCCGGATGTGCCCGGTCCAGGGTCGTGCCGACCGCGCGGCTGCCATCCTCCTTCTTCAGCGAGGTGGACACACGCAGGAAGTCCTCTCCCTTGCGGGCGAACACGGTGGCTACCGTGCCGCCGCTTGCCGCCGTGCTGAATCGATCCACCGCGGAGAAATTGCCGTTCAGAAGGACGCCGTCGTGCTTGAGTTGCGGCGTCGGTTTCCCACCCACGTCCACGGTCTGGGTCTCATCCACGCTGAATGTTCCGGCAAACTGGGCATTGAACAAGTTGGAAAGCTGAGTGGCGGCCAGTTCAAGGCTGTGGTTGTAGGTTTCCACCATGCCGATCACGTGCCGGTTCTGGGCTTCCAGGTTGTCCAGCATGATCTGGTCCAGCGTGGCCTTGGTCTGGCCCTGGGAGAATAAATTCATCGTCACCAGGCACAGGGTGACGATGAGGGTGCTGGCCGCGGCGATCTTGGTGGCCAGGGATTGGCGTTGGATGCGCGCACGCAGGCCGGTTTCTGCCAGCGTAGCCCGGCCGGCGTTGACGTTCTGGTAGAGCGCCTCGGCCGCTTCGACCTGGCTCCGGGTGGGTTTACGCCGCACAGAGAGGTAGCTGGTGATCTGGCCGTCCCGTTTTTCCGGGGTGACATTGGCCTCGACCCAGTAGTGGTCGCCGTTCTTGCGCCGATTCTTGACCAGGCCAGACCAGGGTTTTCCGGCTTTCAGTGTCGCCCAGAGATCGGCGAAGGCGGCAGGCGGCATGTCCGGGTGGCGCAGGATGTTATGCGGCGCGCCCATCAGCTCCGCTTCGGTAAAGCCGCTGGCCTCGATGAAATCCGGGTTGCAGAAGGTGATGATGCCGCCGAGATCGGTGCGGGAGACGATCTGGGCACCGTCTTTTAGCAGGTATTCGTTGCCGGTAACGGGTAGGTTCTTGCGCATGCTGCTGACTCCTGACTGAAGTTTTTGCTCAATGCCCGTGATGGCGCTTCATGGCGACGATGTGCTTTACGGTACGGTTGGACAGGTCAAAGAAATCGCCCACCAGCATGGCGTTGGCGCCGTCCCTGTCGCCGGATTGCGCGCGCCGCAGGATGTCGCCGGCGCAGACATGGAATTCGGCGTGGGTATGGCGCAGGGGTTCGTATTCCGAGGTACGCGCGTACTCACGGCCTGCGCCATAGATCCATTTGCCCAGGGCGCAAAGATTGTCCTTGCAGACATCGTTCGGGTTCAACTTGCGCTCCTCGCCACCACCGATGGCGCTGCGCAGCTTCTGTTTCCAGGCTTGGTGGGCGTCGATGATGGCGTCGAAGTCGACATCACTGGTGTGCTCGCTGGCCACTTTCGGTGCAGCCAGCGATTTCTGCGCGCCCGGCAAAGCGCGGCGGGGCGCATTCTTCACCCGAGCGATGCCGGGTAGGCTTCCCCTGCTGTCGGCCACGCGGAATACGGCGACCGCTTGGCTCAGGCTTGCGGCCTGGTCCTGCAAGGTTTCGGCGGCTGCGGTCGCTTCTTCCACCAGGGCGGCGTTCTGTTGCGTCGCCTCGTCCATCTGGCCGATGGCGGAACTTACCTGTTCGATGCCCTGGCTCTGCTCGGTCGAGGCTGCACTGATCTCGCCCATGATGTCGGTGACCCTTGCTACCGCTTGCACGATCTCATCCATGGTGTGACCTGCCTGCTCCACCTGGCGATAGCCGATGTTGACCTTTTCCACCGAGTCGCCGATGAGCGTCTTGATCTCGCGGGCGGCGTTGGCCGAGCGCTGTGCCAGGCTGCGCACTTCGCCCGCGACCACGGCAAAACCGCGCCCTTGTTCCCCTGCCCGGGCCGCTTCCACGGCGGCGTTCAAGGCCAGGATGTTGGTCTGGAAGGCGATGCCATCGATGACGCTGATGATGTCGGCGATCTTGCGTGAGCTCTCGGCGATCGCACCCATGGTCTGCACCACCTGGCCCACCACTTCGCCGCCCTTCACCGCAATACCCGAGGCGCCACGGGCCAGCAGGTTGGCCTGGCGGGCGTTGTCGGCGTTCTGTTTCACCGTGCTGGTGAATTCTTCCATGCTCGACGCCGTCTCCTCCAGGCTGGAGGCCTGGTTCTCGGTGCGCGACGAGAGGTCGGCATTGCCGCTAGCGATTTCGCGGGCGGCGGTATTGATGGCATCGGTGGCCTCCCGGATCTGGGAGACAATTTCCGACAGGCGCCCACTGGTGGCGTTGCCGGCATCCTTGAGTTGCCCGAACAATCCCTGGTAATCGGCCTCGATACGCTGGTTCAGGTCGCCGGTGGCGATGGCCTCGAGGACACGAGCGACATCATTCATGCCGTGCTCCGAGGTCTCCATCAGCTTGTTAATCCCCTCGGACAGTTGCAGAAAGAAACCTTGCTTGCCTGCCAGGCTGAGACGCTGGCTGAAGTCGCCCGCTGCCGCAGACGCGACCAGGTCGGAAACTTCGCGCTCCGCCGCAACTTCCGCCGTGTGATCGGTCCATTCCGCCACAGAACCCAGACGTTCACCCCGTTCGTTGATCACCGGGTTGGCGCGCACCATCATGTGGCGGGCGCCGATGCGCAGGCGTGCCGTATGGGTCTGGGTGAATTCGCTCAGCAGACGTGCCTGGAGCGCGGGATTCTTGTGAAAGCCGTCGATGTTCACGCCGATCAGTCGGTCGGCGCGGAAATCTGGCAGTTGCTTGCGGATCTCGGCCTCGGCGCCCCTAAGGACGGCTACCACCGACTCGTTGGCGTAGATGATGTGGCGTCCGCTGTCTGCGATCATCACGCCGGTCGAGGCGTTGTCCAGGGCGCTGCGGATGCGCAGATTCTCATCCGCTGTCTTCTTGTCCCTGGTGATGCTGGTCAGCAGTTGCTCCTGCATGAGCTTCATGGTGGCCAGCAAGCTGGTGCTGTCGCCCGGCTTGAGTTGGATATCGTTGTTCAGCTGTCCGCCGGCGATGCTGTGAGCGATGTCTGCCGCCATTTCCGGCTCCCCGCCCAATTGCTTGAGCAGCCGTCGAGCCATCGGGATGGTCAGGCCCACGGTCAGCCCGAGGCCGCAAAAGGCCAGCGCCAGCATGATCACCATCTGCACGCGCATGTGTGCGACCAGATCGGCGGCCGCGGCTTCGAGGTCCGTCGCCAGGCGATCCTCAATCTCCTTCATGAGGTTGATGCGCGCGGTGGAGGCCTTGAACCAGCTCGTCGCGTCTTGACCCAGGCTGTCGTCGCCGGCATGCGCTAGTGCGTATTTCTTGAAGGTCTGCACCTCTTCCACCTCGGCGCCGGTCACTTTCGCGTCGTATAGCTGGCTCTGCTCGGGTTCGGCGTAGAAGCGGAAGGTGGCGATGTAGATGTCCTGGGCCGCGCTGTTGGCCAGAAAACGCACTAGCTGATCGGGGCCAAACTTGTTCTGCACGAAGACGTTGGAGAGTGTGGCACGTTCGATGCCGGCGCGTTCCTTGGCCTGGAGCAGGTTGGCGTAAGCCAGGGCGCGTCGGGTAATGACGTTGTTGTCGCTCAG
>CAISDD010000016.1 GCA_903883985.1 uncultured Pseudomonadota bacterium
ACCACCTTGTCATGGCGCCAGCGGTTGCGATAAGCATCTTCCCACTTGCGGTCCTCGATGGTCATCGTGCCGTGGCCGTTCGAGAAGTCCTCGCGCGGGCGGGTGAAATAGGTCAGGCGGTCGAGAAAGTGACTCATTGTTTAGCTCCTTCTGTTTCGTAGGTTGGGTTAGCGGCTTTATCGCGTAACCCAACGTCCATGCACGTGTCGTTGGGTTACGGCGCAAAACCCCGCGCCTAACCCAGCCTACGGTTTATTACGGGTTCTTGATCTCGCTGCCGGCGCGCAGGTAGAACCACCAGTTCAGAACCAGGCACAGGGCATAGAAGATGGCGAAGCCATACATGGCGTTCTCCGGGGTGCCGGCCTTGATCTGGCCCTTGATCACCTCGGGGGCGATGAAGGAACCGTAGGCGGCGACTGCCGAGGTCCAGCCCAGTACCGGGCCTGCCTGGGCGCGGTCGAAGATCACGCCGACGGTGCGGAAGGTGGAGCCGTTGCCGATACCGGATGCGGCGAACAACAACACGAAGGTCCACAGGAATTCTTTGAAGTAGATTTCCGGGGTGGCGGAGTGGTAGGCCTGCATCATCAGATAGCCGGTGTAGACAGAAGCCACGACCATCACTACCGAGATGATCTGGGTGACGATGGAGCCGCCCACCTTGTCCGAGATCCAGCCGCCCACGGGACGGATCAGGGCGCCGACGAAGGGGCCGATCCAGGCGTATTGCAGCGCCGAGGGGGCGTTCGGGTTCTTCAGGGTATGTGCGAAGATATGGGTAACCGGGTCAGCGATGTGCTGGACGCCGAAGATCACCGTAATCGACAGCGGCAGCGCCATCGAGAAACCGATGAAGGAGCCGAAGGTCAGCACGTAGAGTACGGTCATCGACCAGGTGTGCTTGTTATGGAAGATTTCGAACTGCTTGGCGATGTTGGGCTTCATGTCGCCGAAGGCCGCGAGCTTCATCGCGAACACCGTAACCAGCATGATCAGCGGCAGCGCCACCCACATGTTGAGCAGCCCGAGGCCGCCGGTCTTGACTGGCAGATACAGGTACAGGCCGATGCCTGCGGTGGCGAAGGCCAGTGCCCACAGCCAGATAATCTTGGCGAACGAGCCCAGGGTGGACTTCATGCCGGTGCTGATCGGCATCAGGTTGTTCATGCCGAAGAAGCCGAGGAAAGCCAGCGGCACCAGGGCCAACATCCAGACATACCCCGCGTTCTGGATGAAGGTCGGGGTACCCGCCTTGATCTTGCCGAGTATCCAGCCGCTGTCTTTCACCAGCGTCATCGGTTCGCCAGCGAAGGCGCCGAAGATTCCGGCAGTCATCACCAGCGGGATCAGGATCTGCATGGTGGTGACGCCGAAGTTGCCCAGGCCCGCGTTAATGCCAAGAGCCGTGCCCTGCAGCCGCTTCGGGAAGAAGGTGCTGATGTTGGACATCGAGCAGGCGAAGTTTCCGCCGCCAATGCCAGAGAGCAGCGCCAGCATCTGGAACACCCATAGCGGCGTGGACTTGTCCTGCAGAGCGATGCCGGTGCCGACGGCGGGAATCATCAGCAGCGCGGTGGTCAGGAAGATGGTGTTGCGGCCGCCGGCGATGCGGATGAAGAACGAGGCGGGGATGCGCAGGGTAGCACCGGCCAGTCCGGCGATCGCGGTCAACGAGAACATGTCGTCCGGCTTGAATGGGAAGCCGAGGTTCAGCATCTGCACGGTGATGATGCCCCACATCAGCCAGACGGCGAAACCAAGCAGGAGGCTGGGGACCGAGATCCACAAATTGCGGTTGGCGATGGATTTTCCAGTGGAATCCCAGAATTTCTGGTCTTCGACGTCCCATTTTTCGATGTTGGTGCTCATGAGTGGCTCCGGTGGAGAGTGGTGTGTGGGAGGTGGTCGGGTTAGCGGCTACATCGCTTAACCCGACGGGGGGTGATTTCGGGTTACGAAAACGGCGCAAAATGCCGCGCCTAACCCGACCTACGGGAATCCGGATCGCGGCGGTTATTCCAGGGTGTCCGCCGCGATGACGGGTTTCTTGATTAAATCCAGCTTGCGAACCTCGGTGGTGTACATCCAGATCAGCGATACCCAGACCACGCCGTACATCAACATGAACGCCGAGGAGCGGATGCCGGTGAGGTCGACCAGAGCGCCGAACATGATGGGTAGCAGGAAGCCGCCCATGCCGCCGATCAAGCCGACGATGCCCGAGATGACGCCGATGTTGTCCGGGTATTCGTCTGCGATGTACTTGAACACGCTAGCCTTGCCGAAGGCGAAGGCCACCCCGACGGTGAACAGCAAGGCGGTGAAGATTTCCGGACCCAGATGGATGCCGTAGGTGTGTGGGCCGGTCACGGTCTTCACGGTGAACTCGGTCTGCGGGTAGGACAGGATGAACAAACAGATCCAGGACACCCAGAGCACCCACCAGGTCACCCGGTGCGCCCCCCACTTATCCGACATCCAGCCGCCCACCGCGCGCAACACGCCTCCCGGCAGGGAGAAGCAGGCCGCGAGTAGCGCAGCCGTTTTCAGGTCGAAACCGTATTCGGTGACGTAGTACTTGGTCATCCACAGGGCCAGGGCCACGTAGCCGCCGAAGACGATGGAATAGTATTGGCAGTATTTCCAAACGACGGGATCTTTCAGTGCCTTGAGTTGCTCGCGCACGGTGACATGGGAGGGCACCTTGTGCGCCGGGTCGTCGTAGGTGAAGAGCCAGAACAGGATGGCGGTCAGCAGCATGGCGGCGGCATAGACCTGCGGCACCATGGTCCAGCCATAGGCCACGACGATGCTGGGAGCTACCAGCTTGGTCAGCGCCGAACCCGAGTTCCCCGCACCGAACACCCCCATCGCCATGCCCTGGCGGCTGGCTTCGTACCAGCGTGCACAGTAGGCGATGCCCACCGAGAAGGAGCCGCCGGCCAGGCCGACGAAGAGGCCGATCACAAGGAAATGCCAGAAGGCGGTCGCGTACTGGATGCACCAGATCGGCACCACCGTGGACAACATCAGGGTGAACAGGACGATGCGACCGCCTAGCTTGTCGGTCCACATGCCCAAAGGCAGACGGATCAGGGAGCCGGTCAGTACCGGCATGGCGACCAGCAAACCGAACTCGGTCTCATTGAGATGCAGTTGTGCCTTGATCGGGATGCCGATGACCGCGAACATCATCCACACGGCGAAACACACCGTGAAGGCCAGGGTGCTCATCACGAGCACGGATAATTGCTGTTGCGAACGAGGGGTCACTGAACTCTCCATCAGATCAAGAAACCTGGATATCCGAATAGGACGGAACGCAGTTTCCGCGACGGGAAAATACTTTGGTAGTGGGGGTAAATGCGCAGGATGAGGCACGAATACCCCCGAATGGGTAGGGTGGAGTGATGGTAAGTGATTGTTATTTATATGTATATTCGGCGGATTGGGTGCGGTTTATGCCTCATCTGGCGCCGAGTGGGTATTCCCATGTCGTGGCTTGAGGAAAAAAGGGTACCCTGTCTCACCCCCGCAACATAGCGGAGGACTTTGTCCATTCCGGAGTTGCGCCACGTTCCACCCATGCTAGAAAAACACGGCCCTCCCCTGATTTCCTGGTACGCCCTGCAAAACTCCCTGCTCCTGCGCATGGGGGGGGCGGTCGCGGCCGTTGCCATGCTCGCGATCGTGGGGATGTCGGTGTCTGGATTGGTGGCGGAATCGACCCAGGGTGGTGGCGAGGCGATCAACCGGTCGGGCAGTCTGCGCATGCAAAGCTGGTACATGGCCAACCTCTACCTTGCAACGCCGGCTGACGGTGCAGGGAAAATGGCCGATGCCCTCCGCGAGTTCGAGGCCACGCTTGCCGACCCGACCATCCTGACCATGCTGCCACCTGCGAATACCACCGAGTTGACCGTCATCTGGCATGGCATGCTTCAGGAATGGCGGCAAGGAATCCGCCCCCGCTTCCTGGACGTTGCACAGGGGCGTCCGGTGCCCCTCGATGCCGCAGCCCGCATGGCACTGCTCGATGAAACGCGCCGATTCGTCGGCCAGATCGACCGTCTGGTCAAGCAGTTGGAAAACATGACCGAGGCCAAGATCCGGGTCATGCGCATGGTCTTGGGCGGCACGCTGGCCTTGACCCTCCTTGTGGTGCTGCTCACCATCTGGCTGATCCATACCCAACTGGTGTCGCCTTTGAAGCGACTGCTGGACCTGTCCCGCCATGTCGGCCGTGGGGATCTCACGGTACGCACGCCCTACACGGGCGAGGATGAGCTAGGCCTGCTCGGGCGCGCCTTCAACTCGATGGCGGAGGATCTTTCCAAGCTCTACCGCGATCTCGAAGGCCGGGTGAAGCAGAAAACCGCCGAACTCACTCGCAGCAACCAGTCGCTGGAATTGCTCTACCACTCCATCGCTCGCTTGCATGGTGCCATTCCAGACAGTAAAACCTATCGCGAGGTGTTGTGCGACATCGAAGTGCTGCTAGGACTCGGTCATGGAACCCTCTGTCTGGGAGAGCAGGGGGAGCAAGATCGACGGGTCGTGGCCAGCACCATGCAGCCGAATGACGCCGACCCCTGTGCCACCATGGATTGCCTGCGTTGCCACGTGGTTAATCACACCAGCATCCGCATCACCGAAAACTTTCATCGTCATCTCACCTTGCCGCTCTCCGATGCGGAACACCAATACGGGGTATTGATCCTGGAAATTCCCCTGGGCGTGGAGATCGAAACCTGGCAGGTACAACTGCTGGAGGCCCTGTCGCGTCACATCGGCGTGGCGATCGGCGCGGAACGTCGTATCGAACAGAATCGGCGCCTGGCTTTGCTGGAGGAACGCGCGGTGATCGCACGCGAGTTGCACGACTCCCTGGCGCAGTCGCTTGCCTACATGAAGATCCAGGTCAGCCGCTTGAAATCGGCCATGAAGGCAGGCCAGCCGACCGAGGAAGTCATGGAGGAATTGCGCGATGGCCTGAACGGCGCCTATCAGCAGCTACGCGAACTGCTTGCCACCTTTCGTCTGCGCATGGATGGAAACAATTTGCATTCCGCCCTGGAACAGACTGTGGCGGAGTTCGCACAGCGCGGCGAAATCGAGATCTCACTCGATATGTCCACCAGTCTTTGCCCACTTTCTCCCAACGAGGAAATCCACATCCTGCAGATCGTGCGTGAGGCGCTTTCCAATGTATTGCACCATGCCCATGCCAAGCGTGCGCGCGTCGGCCTCAATTGCCTGGCCGAGGGTTCGGTGCAGTTGCTCGTGGAAGACGACGGCGAGGGCATCGTCAAGCCTGCTGACCCCCACCACTATGGGATGACCATCATGGAAGAGCGTACCCGCAGCCTGAACGGTGAGCTGACATTCGAGGCGCTGCCACAAAATGGCACACGGGTGGCGCTCGTATTCACACCACGCCGGGTTCAGTCGCAAACTGCGCAGTTGAGTGGTCTGCAGCCCTCGCGCGCGTGACTTCACGTGTAACACCTCCACCTCGACACGATGCAAGGAACCTACTCACATGCCTGACAAACCGCAACGTCTCCTGATCATCGACGACCACCCCTTGTTTCGCCGCGGCGTCACGCAATTGGTGAAAATGGCCGGTGAATTCGATGTGGTGGGGGAGGCATCCAGCGGTCTGGAAGGCATCGAGATGGCGCGTGAACTCGGTCCGGACATGGTTCTGCTCGACCTCAACATGAAGGGCATGAGCGGTCTGGAAGTGCTCAAGACACTGAAATCCTGGGAGAACGATACTCGCGTGGTCATGCTCACCGTTTCCGATCAGGCCGAAGATCTGGTCGCGGCCTTGCGCGCGGGCGCCGATGGCTACCTGCTGAAGGAAATGGACCCGGATGAACTGGTCGGCAAGCTGAAGGAAGCCGCGGCCGGCCAGGTCACCCTCACCGACAGCCTCGTCCGCCTCCTGGCGCATTCGCTACGCGAGGACAGCCGTCCGAAAGACCCCGACCAGGCGGGCCTATCGGGACAGGAAAGCCGTATCCTGGAGCAGATCGCCCAAGGCAAGAGCAACAAGCTCATCGCTCGCGAGCTCAACATCGCCGATGGCACGGTCAAGGTCCATGTCAAACACTTGTTGCGTAAACTCAACCTGCATTCGCGAGTGGAAGCGGCGATTTGGGCCTTGGAAAGGAAGCGCGGCGGATGATCTGGAATTTAACCGCAACCACCCGCGATTCTCCGAGTTCCGATTAGCCGGTGCTCCAGGCACGTGGCCGCATCATGCCCGCGATCTTGCACGCCTGCTTCACATAGCCATAGGGAAACAACTGGAATAGCCGATCCTTGGCGGCCTTCTTGTCCATGTCCAGGGCCTCGCCAAGAAAAGCCACGACATGGCGGACGTCGGGTGCTACCTGATGTTCCAGCCAGTATTCCCGCATGAAGCGCAGGAGCGGCCAGTACGCATCGCTCAGGCCCAGCTTCTCCTCCAGGGCCAGTTCGAGCGCAATCTTCTCGTTCCACGATTCCGGATCGATGAGGTAACCGTCACCGTCCCGTTCTGCCTCAATCTGTGCTTCCATAATTTCTTCCCGTCGCCATGAAGTGATGAGGAGGAGGGTAGCGGAACCACCACGTATAAATCAAACGACATTAATTGGTGGATATGATCGGGTTATTCGATGGATGAGCCGAAAAGCCCAAGCACCCTACGCGTCAGCGAACCCCGAACCGAGTGTGAACGGCTTTCCACCCTACGGGATTTGCACGGCGTCCAGTTCCGCCTTGCGATCCCTTTCCTCAGGAAGGATCGTTTTGACCAGATCGATCCAGGCGTCAACTTCTTTCGGCAGGGCCTGGCGTCCGCCCAGTCGGTTATCGAAATGCTCGATTACGCGCGCGGTGGGGATATCTCGGCGCAGAATCTCCACGATTTCGGCGAGTGTGCAGAAGTCTTGCCGACCGCGCAGAGCATTAAACAGAGGAGAACCGTACTGACTTTCGATCTTGCCCAGGGTGTCGAGGCGATAGAGTTGTGCATAGTCGATGGTCAGCTCGGCGAATCCGGCCTTTTCCCAAGGCACGTCTATCATTTGGTCCCGGCCTTTGACGTATTGGCCGTCTAAGAAATAGTGATGGACTCGGCTGTTCAGCATGTCGTCGTCGATCAAGGAGAAGTAGGCGTGGCAGCGCGGGCAACCATAACCGCCAACCTGACCATATCGGCTGCCGTGGTAGCCGAAGAAGGCTTGGTAGGGGTACAGGCAGTTCAAGCAGACCTTGAGGATCGGTCCCGACCTCAGTTCGGCGCGTTCCGGTTGGCGGGTGGAGAGGTAAAGCCGGATCGGCTCATCCGGTTCCGGCATCCACTCCAGGCCGGATTTTAGCCAGGTGATGTCTTGACGCTGAGCGCGCGCCGCGCGGACGCCGCCGATGGCAGTCTCCAGCAGATCGAGCATGGACTCGCTGGCCGCGTCGATGTATTTCTGGTAGCGCGGTTCTGTGGCGATTTCCGCCAGGCGTCCGTCGGTCCGAGCCTGCGCCAACATCTGCCCTACGATCTCCATGCGTTCGTCGCGCAGCGCGTAGACCAAGGCGGACATGTCGTAGTCGCTGAAAGCCAGATATTCCGCACCGGCGCCGAGCAGCAGCGCCACGGCCGGCACGTTGTCCGCGATCACCGCATAGCACAGCGCCGTGTCGCCGACGGTGTCCTTGCACTCGATATCGGCGCCGAGTTCGATCAGCCCTTGCATGACGACGAGTTCTTCCGGGCCGGAGCCGTAGCGCGCCTCCTCATCCAGTACATCGAGCAGCTCTTCCCAGCCGGTTGGGCCGTCCTCAGGCGGTTTCTGCGCGAGGTAGATCAGTACATTCCTACCCCACTTGCGGACAGCGCGCACATCGGCGCCCTGCGCGATCAGACGGCGCAGTTCTGGAATGTCGTGGCGGCGGGCGGCCTGGAGGAGCGCCGTCATGCGTCATAGCCTTCTATCCGGGTGCGCAGCCTTGCTGCCAATCCACTATGCGCCGCGCCGAGGCGATTGAGGATCAGTCGCGCCTCTTCGCGGTAAGCACGCCGCTTCGCAGCGTCCCAGTGGGCGGGTGGTGGTATTAGGTTACTGATGCGGTCGGCGAGCTTCACGCACCAGACCGCCTTGGGCTGGGCCTGGATGCGGCTCAAACTATCCGTCATGGCCTCCGCTTTCGGCAACGCAGGGTGCTTCGACAGCGCCGCAACGCCATCGGCCACCCGGACACCGAAGCGGCTCGCCAGTTCGGCGTGGGTTACGCCCTGATCCTCGATGCAATCGTGCAGGATGGCGCATGGAACGGCGAGTTCGATGTCCGGAACCGGTTCCACGACATGGGCGGCGAGCAGTTCCAGCACCACGCTACCCAGGTGGGTGAGATAGGACAACTCCGACCCCGGCAGGGTCTGGCCATGGTGGTGCTCCGCCGCGAAACGCCAGGCGTCGGTCCAATCGTCGTCATCGTTCATAGTGTCGTGCCTCAAAGAGATTGATTCGCCGCGCGGCCTATCATTCGGCCTCCGGCCAGCAGTAAACACCCTCTATGGCAACGGCGATAGCGATTGCCAGTCTGGCATCGAGGAGCTTGCGGCGAAGAATCTCCTGCCAGCTAGCGTAGTGTGCCTAAAAGGTACCACACACCCCCGTCGCTCACCAGGTCGCGGGCTTGGGTGCGGTGACTGGGGCTAGACGGCGAAATAAACGGCATTTCACCCTACGGGACCCGGTTTGTAGGCAAAATCAGTTACGCAACATCACTTGGTCATGATTTCACGGCTCAAAGGAGTCAAAAAACGGAACAACTAGCGCACCAAATTACGAGCATTAGGCAAGGCTGCGAAACGGATTTTGCTTTTTCCCACAGAACCATCTGTTCGCACCCCAATCCTCTCAACTTAACCAGACGACACTTTCAAGTGTTTGATTTGTAGGCATGTTTCCGATGAGGCTTGAGGTGAGTTGGTCTAGGTTTGGCCGAACCCTGGATGAACCGGATCAGGTTGCCAGCCAATTCAGAGGTGTAGGGTGGGCAAACGTTTTTTTGTTTGCCCACCAATTTCACCGTTGCGAGTCCGCGTGGGCAAACGATAAGGCCGTTTGCCCACCCTACACGGCTATGGCCTGTACGATATGAGCGGGAATGTGTGGGAGTGGATGCAGGATTGTTACGACGGAAATTGCTCCGAGCGTGTCCTGCGTGGTGGCTCCTGGAGCCTCAATTCCGAGGTCACCCGTGCGGCCAACCGCGGCGGGAGCCCCACCGCCGGGCGGGGCTTCAACTTCGGCTTCCGTCTTGTGCGTTCTGCCAGGACCCATTAAGCCTTGGCTCCTTTACCCCTTGCAAGAAACGACTGGCGTAGGAATGATGTCGGGGGTTCGGGGGCGGAGCCCCCGAGGTTTTTTGTGGGAGCGGGCTTGCCCGCGATTTATTGCGGGAATCAGGCTTGGCGTCGCGGTTTTCGCGGGCAAGCTCGCTCCCACACTCGTCTTTCGCTGTGGATTTTTAGCCCCACAGCCCGTAGGGCGGAATGCCGTTTATTCCGCCGTCCAACCCCAACCCGGTGCCAGGTCGCGTTACGCCTTGCCCACGCAGCCTACAATCAACAACCCTTGCCTTATCTGGAAAGAGGATGCCTTATGGAAAACCGCATCACGATTAACCCCGCCCTCTGCCATGGCAAGCCCTGCGTGCGCGGTTTGCGCTTTCCGGTGGAGTCGGTTCTGGAATGGCTGGCCGGCGGCATGACGCCGGAACATAACCAGGCGGTCCTGGCCTATGCCGCGCGCCTGGCCCATGTGAACCGGATCGAACGCCTGGCGGCATGAAATTTCTGGTGGATGCCCCACTCCCTCGTCGATTGACGACATCGATTCCGCGCGATGAAGAGCGCGGTTTTCTCTTCACCTTGACTGGAAACTACACATGCGTTCCACCCACTTCCGCATTGCCACCCTGTGTCTGCCCCTGTGTCTGCTGTTCGCCAGCGGCAGTACCCATGCGCTCGAAGGCACTGGCTATGGCTCCAACCCGGACGAAGCCTGTCGCCGGGCAGCGGCTGACCTGGCAGCGGCGATCCAGGTGCAGGTCAAATCGGTGGTCGAATCCTGCACCCAGATACACAACAAGCAGGCGCAGGATTGTGGCTCACGGGTGCTGAACCGCACCGCAGCCGACCTGCCCATGCTGGGCTTGCACTATCTCGATATACCCGGTGGCAACGAGCCGGCGGGGGCGAAGGCGCTACTGGAAGCGGGCAACGCAGCCAAGCTGTACCAGGAAAAACTCGCCTCGTTACGCAAGGAATTCGCGGCCGGGGCGGCGGCGCTGATCACGACCCGCGACCGCAAGGCACGTCATGACCTGCTCACCCGCCAGCTCGCCACCCTGCGCGCCTTTACCGATCACCGCATGGTGGCCATCGCCCTGGGTCTCCAGGTCGAGGACCTCCCGGCCACGGAAACGGACCTGAGCAACCAACGCGACGCCCTGGAACAAACGGTGGATTCCATTGCGTTCGCCGCGCGGGTGCTGCTCAAGGACATCAACGGCAAGCTGCCCGAGGCCGCTGCGCTGACCGCCAGCAGCAACAGCCGCGAAGCAACACCCCTCGGAGCCGCCCTGGCGGATGCCCTGCGCGCGGAGATGTCCGGCCGCAGCGGACCCAAGCTCACGCTCACCGGGGAATACCGGCTGCTCACGGAGGGGAAAAATGCGGGTGACGTGGATATTGTCGTGGAACTGCGTAAGGAGGCCAGCCACGAGCTGGGGGTGCGTAGCGTGCATCTGGCGCGCGCGGGCTACGAAGGTTACCGGGCGGAACCGCTGGCACCGGACTTCGAGAAGCTGTTGCGCGAGGGCGCGGCAGTTTCCGGCGGTCTGCGTGCCGACCTGGTCACTAGCGTCGGCGCCCAGCAGATCAAATTCAAGAGGGGCGATACCGTGAAGCTGGCCGCCCGCGTCAACCGCGCCGCCTATTTCTACGTGGTAGGCCACGTGGTGCGCGCGGACAGCCAGTTCTCCTACCTCCTGCCGCTGCAATCGGGGGCGGCGAACGATCCCAGCGAGGAACGCTTCATACGCTACGTACCTGCCGACCAGGCCAACCACTACGTAGATATGGGCGAATTCTCCGTGGAAGCGCCGTTCGGCACCGAGCACGCCCAGATCATCGCCAGCACGCAACCACCGAAAAACGCGCTGCCGGCGGTACGTTACGACCCGGCCAGCGGCTATTTCGTGCTCATAGGCAGCAAGGGCGACGCGCGGGAGGGAGTCAACAAGACCCGTGGTTTGAAACCCATACCCGATAACCAGGTGATGGTGGCGGAAGGCACGTTGAGTTTCACCACCAGCGAACGCTGAGCGCCAGGTTCAGGCTTCCCCCGATGATTTTGTTCGGTAACTTTGCCCAATGACATTCCCCGATACCATCCGATGAAACCGCCACCCTGAGGATAAGTTGCCGGGAGACAAGAAGCAGTAGTGGACTTGTTATTCATTTGCATTGCAATACGAGTATCTGTCGGTCTGGAGAGGTTCAATGGTTGCCAACGCACTGGTTCAGACACGCATCGATGCTGGTGTGAAAGAGCGCGCTACCGAAGTGCTAAGTAATGTCGCGTAACTTGCCTTCATTAAGCTGCCGGCGCAGGCCCTCATCCCCGGCCCTTCCCCCGGGGAGGGGGAGGGGGTGGAACCCTCTTCGGGAGAGGGCAGGGTGAGGGGCCCGGTGGTAAGCCAAATTGGTTTCGACAGGTTACTTATCACTTGGAAAAACACCAATACGTAACTTCTCAATAAGTCACGGCATAGTGCGGTCAGCGCCCGTTCATGCGGGGTAGTGAGGTAACCCACCCCAGGAAGGTTGAAGAAGCCCTGGCGAGTCGCTGTAGCGCAGGAATCCTTGCCTGCGTCTTTGAACACAGCCGGCCGGAAGCCGGCGCGGCCGAGATGATTTCTTTTTGAAGCCACGGGTTGAAGCGTGCTTCTTGAGAGGGTGTTTGCCACCGGTGAAGTCGCGATAGGTCTCGTCACCTCGTCGATAGGGTCGCGGTGCCTTATTGAGAAAAATACGCGCTAAGGCGCTGTAATATATATGTTTATTGGTCAGCTTGTGAAACTTCGGTTCATGCCGGGGTATTCAGACTTTGCACCGCACTGAAGGGCGGAGCTTCAAACCGGAGTTGGTTTACGATGACGACCGAACTGCGCCGCGGCTACTGTGCCCTTTGCATCTCACGCTGTGGCTGCGTGGGCACGCTGGAGGACGGCACTTTGACCCGGATCGACCCCGATCCGGCGCATCCCACAGGCCAGGCCCTATGCATCAAGGCCAAGGCGGCACCGGAAGCCGTCTATGCCCCCGAGCGCATCTTGCATCCGCTTCGCCGCACCCGCCCCAAGGGGGAATCCGATCCCGGCTGGGAACGAATCTCCTGGGACGAGGCGCTCGATACGCTGGCCGCCCATATCCTGGCTACGCCCCCCCGTTCCCTGGCTTTCGGTGTGGCCACTCCGAGCGGCACGGCGGTGGCCGACAGCTTCGCCTGGATTCATCGCCTGGCCCACGCCTGCCACAGCCCCAATCTGATCTTCGCGACCGAGAACTGCAACTGGCATAAAGACTACGCCCCGGCCTACACGTTCGGTGCTGGCATCGGCATGCCGGATTATCAACACACCGCCTGCATCCTGTTGTGGGGGTTCAACCCAGCCACCTCCTGGCTGGCACAGGCCAGCGCCATACAACAGGCACACCGACGCGGCGCCAAGCTGATCGTGGTCGACCCCCGTCGCGCGGGCTTGGCGGGTTCCGCGGATCTATGGCTGCGCATTCATCCCGGCAGCGATGCGGCGCTGGCTCTGGGGCTGGCCCATGTCCTGATCGAGTCGGGACATATCGACCATGCGTTCCTTGCGCGCTGGAGCGATGCCCCCTTCCTGGTGGCCGACGAGGATGGCCGCCTGCTCTGCGGCGCCGATCTCGCTCCGGATGGCGACCCGGAACTAGCCGTGGCCTGGAATGAACGAACCGGAACGGCGCAGCTTTGCCCACGCCGACCGCCCAATATGACGCTGGACGAACGCTTGGCGCTGCGCGGGAGTTACACGCTCATCACGCACGGCGTCTCGATCACCTGCCGCCCGGTGTTCGATCACCTCGCCGAACATTGCCGAGCCTGGCCGCCCGCCCGTGTCGCGGAAGCCACAGGCATACCTGCCGAACAGGTCGAGCTTGCAGCCAACATGATCGCGGACAACCTGCCCTTGTCCTTTTTTACCTGGACCGGAACCTGCCAGCACGACAATGCCACCCAGACGGGGAGGGCCATTGCCGCGCTGTATGGCCTGACCGGCTGCCTGGATGCACCCGGCGGCAATGTATGGTTCGACAAGCCGCCGTTGACCGATGTCATGGGCTTTGATTGGGTAAGCCCGGAAGAACGCGCATCGACCCTGGGCTACCAGGAACGTCCCCAGGGTCCGCCACATAAAGGCTGGGTCACCAGCCGCGACCTCTTCCGCGCGGTAGTGCAAGGCGAGCCCTACCCGGTCTCCTGCCTGATCTCCTTCGGCAGCAATTTCCTTCTCTCCAAACCGAATACCCGGATGAGCACGGCAGCCCTGGAACGACTCGATTTCTTCGCCCTGACCGAGATGGTCGAGACCCCCACCTCGCGTTACGCCGACTTGCTCCTGCCCGTGTGTAGCGCCTGGGAACGGGAAGGCCTGCAAGCCGGATTCCAGGTGAGTGCTGCGGCGGAGGCGCATGTGCAACTGCGCCCGGCCATGGTGCCGCCGCAAGGAGAGAGTCGGAGCGACTCCTGGATCGTGTTCGAACTCGCCATTCGGCTGGGCCTCTCCGATTCGTTCTTCGGTGGCGACCAGGAAGCGGCCCTGACCGCCATGCTGGCGCCGAGTGGCCTCACGCCGGAAGCCCTGCGTGCCTCCCCTGGCGGTATCGCTGTGCCACTGCATACCCACTACCGGAAATACCAGCAGCATGGCTTTTCCACACCCAGCGGGCGGCTGGAGTTCCACAGCGAGCGTCTGCGCGGGGCCGGCCTGGATCCCTTGCCAGAGTATGTCCCATCCGGCGTGCCGCGAGATCCACGCTTCCCCCTGACACTGACCACGGCGAAATGGCCGCAGTACTGCCACAGCCAGCAGCGCCACCAACCCTCCCTGCGGCGACGCATGCCCGAGCCCTTGGTGGAACTACACCCGGATACGGCCGCGGCGCGCGGCATCGTTGCGGGGGCGTGGCTGACGGTCGTCACCTCGATGGGGAGCATGCGCGCCCGCGCCCGGCTCGATCAGCACCTCGCACCCCTGGTGGTATGCGCCCAATATGGCTGGTGGCAATACGCGGATGGCGCCGGGGATGCCAACCGGCTGATCGATGGTGAATACTTCGATCCGGTGGCCGGTTCCAACAGCCTGCGCGACTTTCCCTGCCAGGTCGTAGCACTCGCAATATCATGAGCCCACCGACCGGCGTTGGATGCCACGTTACGGCGCACGCATTGATTCCGCAGCCAGCGTAGTAAGTAAGCTGTCGAAACCAATTTGGCTTACCACCGGGCTCCCTCACCCTGCCCTCTCCCGAAGAGGGTTCCACCCCCTTCCCCCTCCGGGGGAAGGGCCGGGGATGAGGGCCTGCGCCGGCAGCTTAATGAAGGCAAGT
>CAISDD010000017.1 GCA_903883985.1 uncultured Pseudomonadota bacterium
ACTTGCCTTCATTAAGCTGCCGGCGCAGGCCCTCATCCCCGGCCCTTCCCCCGGAGGGGGAAGGGGGTGGAACCCTCTTCGGGAGAGGGCAGGGTGAGGGAGCCCGGTGGTAAGCCAAATTGGTTTCGACAGCTTACTTACAAGCTGTTGCCGGAAATTGTCTTGGCCTTTTTCTTGGATTCCGCCGCCACGGCGGCGATTGCCATGTGAGAACGAAACATGCTCGGTTCCCCACCCAGGATTTTTGTTTGGGTTACGCGCCTTGATATTGAAGCGATTCGGCACAGCTAAACCTCACTGCGATGTGGTGGCTGTTTCCGGCCAACCGGCTTCGGCGTGCAGCCGGCCAAGTTGCTGATTTTTCAAGAAACTGGCGTTTCGACGGGGGGAGTGGTCTGAACGGTTACGTTCGACGATGCCCAGCGCGCGTGCCGAAGTTTTCAGAAAATTGGCTGTCGTCTCCGACGCAAAGGGGCCGAGAAAGCGAGGCCGGTGGTCATAAGACGGAGCGGACACCTCGGCCAACCACAAGGCCAGGTAAAACCCGGTCGCCAACGCCTCGCAAGGGTGAGTTTCATGACGAATGGCCTGCTGCCGCGTGTTGGCAAGCAAGATCGGGGAATCGAAGCGAACAACCCCGCACCAGTCAAACCTTGAAGCATCCTTGTTGAGCGTCATATTCGGTCACTTATTCCTGATTTGTATTGAGGTCAATGGTCGAATGGCAGAACCGCATGAGCTCAATGTAAGGCTTCTGAGACCCGGTTGACATCCACGAAAACAGGTATTCTGACTACATGGATACCAGTACAACCTTCTCCACAAACTTCATAGGTTCCTCTCTCCGACCTGTCTCTATCCAGGACCAGTCAGTAAAGTCCACCATAGCCGGTGTCAGGGCAGGGAAAATTGGCCTGACCGGCTGCTGGGCTGTCAGGTGTAGACTAGCGCAGGGGGTTTTAACTTGGCGGTCGCGGCGTGGGACGCCAATCGAGCGCACCAACGCCGGCACCGCGACTGGTAGGAAAAAAAGTCCAGTAGGGTTGGGAAGAGCCAGCCTCGTAGTCCACCCCAACCCCGCGCCTGGTGAGTCGCGTAGGGTGGATAAGCAAAGCGCATCCACCTTTGGCGGCGTTGATGGTGGATGCGCTAAGTAAGGCTGCGAAACGGATTTTGCTTTTTCTCTCGGAACCATCTGTTCGCACCCTGCCGTGCAGGGCGTTTGTTCTTTGGTAAGCCAAACCAGTTTCGCAGGAACACTTATAACTACAAGAAACCCTTGGCCGGCAGCAGTAGCCGATCCGGCAGACCAGGCAGCGGAACGAAGCCAAAGTGGCGATAGAACGAGGCGGCGGCAGCGTCCTTGGCATCTACGATGATGCCGACCACTGCCAGCACTTGACTGGCCTGGACTACCTTCTGACAGACCTCCGCCAGCAGAATGGAACCGAGCCCTCGGCCCTGGAATGACTGGTCCACAGCCAGGCGACCAAGCAAGGCCACCGGCACCGGGTATCGTGGCAACTTGCGTGCCAGTATGTCGGGAAAATCGGCACAATTCACACTGCCGGCGCTGAGAGTGAAGAAACCAGCCATGCGTCGCGCATCCGCTTCTGGCGTGGCGACAAACACTCGCGCCACGCCGCGCCTGACGTCCTGCGACGCATAGCGCCGAAGGTAGTCGTCAAGGGCGGGTTCTCCGCAGCGAAACGTGGACATATCGATCGCCGGGTCGAGCGGCAGAATCTGAAAGGCCACCTAGATATCCTGTTCTGCGTGGCGCTTGAAGGCTCGCTCCAGTGCCGCATTAGGCGGCGCTGAAGCATCGATGGCGGCGAGGAAAGCCTGAAAATCATCCGGCTTCAGGGTGATGGCCTCATGCGCCTGCACCACTTGCTTGGCGGAGACCAAGGCATGGCTGAGCACGAATTCTGAGACGCTGACATGAGCATACGTCGCCGCCCGGTCGAGCAGTTCGCGTGAGCGATGGTCGCAGCGGATATTGAGGCGGCCTTCTTTGAGAGGGATTGCGGGCATGGCAAGCTCCTGAGTTCAGTCGGCAGAATTGTGCGCCGTATGTGAGTACACGGCAATCTCTCTACAAGCCACGACAGATTTGTCGCGACACAATCCGTTTCATTAGTCCGGAAAATACCCGCATCGAATTCCACAAAGGCAAAGACGAATCATGGATCGCAGACACTTAATCCTCAGTACCGGCGCACTGCTGTCGACGATCACCAGGGCGAGTTTTCAAAAACGCAGGTAAGGATGCCTGCGCTATAGGGAAGGCCTCGCCAGTGCTTCTTCAACACGCCATCCTGGGGTGGGTTACATCGCCACCTATTTCTCGTGCATGGATTCGTAGACGGTTTTGAGCACCGGTTTGGTCAGGTAACGCAATACGGTATTCTGCCCGGTCTTGATTTCCACCGTCGCGGTCATGCCGGGCTGGATGTCTATTTCCATATCCGGGCGAGAGCTGAATCGGTGGCTGCCGGCGATGATCTTGGCCCGGTAGTAGGGTTGCTCGTTGGGCTTCATGTCTTCGCTCAGGGTGTCCGGGCTGAGGTAGGTCAGGGTGCCGTTGAGCGAGCCGTAGATCGTGTAGTCGTAGGCATCGATCTTGATGTTGGCCGGAAGGCCAGGCTTCAGGTGCGCCACATCCTGCGGGTGTACGCGTACCTCGATTACCAACTCGTCGTTGGCGGGAACGATCTCCAACAGTTCTTCGCTGGGCTTGATCACCGCGCCCACGGTGGTGAAGCGCACGTTCTTCACGATGCCCGCCATGGGTGCGTGCAATTCGGTGTGGTCCAGAGAATCCTTGCGCTGGGCCATGGTCTGAAGCACGCTGGCCAGATCTTCCTCGGCGCGCGCCAGGTCGCTCTGGCTGTCCTGGAAGTACTTGTTGCGCTTGGATACGATCTGGGCCTCCACGTCAGCGACTTGCCGCTGCAGGCGGATGATATCGGCTTCGCTGACATCGCCGTTCGCCAAGAGTGGCTGATTCATCGCGAGTTCCCTTTTTACCAACACCAGGGTCTTCTCCAACGCCTCGATGTCCTCCCTTATGGCTTTCTGACGTTTGGTGAACAGGGCCTGCTGCCCCTCGATGAACTCCGGGTAATCGCGGATATCCGGGGAGAACCTGGGCTGGCCTCCGTAGACTTCGGCGCGCAGACGCGCGACCTGGGCCCTGAACGACATGGCCTTGGCACGACTTTCCTGGTAGAACGCTTTGGGCCGGGTCTGGTCCAGTGTGGCAAGTAACTGTCCTTTGGTGACGACGGATCCTTCCTTGACCAACAGATTGGCCAGCACCCCGCCCTCGGTGGACTGGACGATCTGGCTATGCTTGCTGGCGATCACCTGGCCACTGGCCCGGGTAAACTGGTCGATACTGGCGAACGATGCCCAGGTGACGAGTGCCACGAGGGTGGCAATGGTTGTCCACAGGACCCTTCGGCTGCCTTGGAGGTGCTGTGTCATGCGCTTATCCTATTGCGGGTTGGGGTTTCTGCATCAGTTTGGCGAGTACCGCATCGCGCGGGCCATCCATGGCCAAGCGTCCCCGATCCATCACGATGATACGGCCCACGTGTCGCAACAAACTGGTCTTGTGCGTCACCATGATCAGGACGTCGTTTTGGTCCAACGAACCAAGGATGCCCTGTATTACCTGTTCTTCCATCGGGCCGTCTATGGACGCCGTGGGTTCGTCCAGCAACAGGATGCCGCGCTTGGACAGTAGCAGCCGGGTCAGGGTCACCAACTGACGCTGGCCTCCTGACAGGCCCTGGCCACCCTCCGTGATGTATAGCCCCAGTCCGCGCGGGTGCTGAGCGATGATGCGGTCCAGGCCGGTCGCGCGAGCGGCGGACAGGATGACTTCGTCGCCGGGATCCTCGCAACCCAGGATCAGGTTTTCCCGCAGGCTGCCGTTGAACAAACGCGCATCCTGGGGCAGGTAGTGAATATGCCGGCGCAGATAGTCGGGTGTGAGGTGGGCCATATCCACCCCATCGAGGAATGCCCGGCCTACGGACGGCGGATAAAGGCCGGAGAGCAGTTTGAGCAGGGTCGATTTCCCGGATCCGATGGGCCCGATGATTGCAATGCGCTCGCCGGGTCGTATCTGCAGGGCCGGGACCTGAAGTGCCTCATGCTGGGGTTCGTAGGCAAAGTGCACATCCTCAAGGCGCATCTCCATGTGGCAGGTTTCCGGAAGCACGGGCAGACCGTTTTCCACCTCGCCATCCGCAGGAGACTGAAGGATGCCGTCCAACCCCTTGAGCGCAGCCTTGGAGTGCTGCCACTGGACCAGGAGCCCGGATATCTGGGCAATCGGCGCCAGGGCCCGTCCGCTGATGATCGAGCAGGCAATCAGGCCACCCATGGTCAGATTGCCCGAGGTAATGGCGTACACCCCCGCAGCGACCATGCCCACGTAGGACAACTGCTGGATGACCTGGGTCAGGTTGGTGGACATGCCGGACATGTACTTCAGTTCCAGTTCGCCATCGCCCATATGGACTGTCAGGTTGTGCCAGCGCGCCAGAAATGATTTCTCGCCGGCTAGCGCCTTGATGGTCTCGATGCCATCAATGGATTCGATGAGCAGGCCGTTCTTGAGGGTGGATTCCAGTACGTTCTGGTTGGTCAGTCGGCTGATCGGCCGTATGAACAGGAGGCCCGTAACGATGGATACCGGCAGGAGCAGCAAGGGCACCAGCGCCACAGGGCCAGAAATCAAGGCGATCACGCCGACGAACATGAGTGCAAAGGGTATATCCGCCAGCATGAACAAGGTGGTGGAGGTGAGAAACGTTCGTACCGTCTCGAACAGGCGGATCTGCGCTGCGAAACTGCCGATGGAGCGTGGACGGCGGTCCATGCGTATGGCGAGGGCCCGCCCAAAAAAATGATCCGATAGATCGAGATCGATCGCCTTGCACGCCCGGTCTACCATCAGCGCCCGCACCTGTTTCAGGCTCAGTTCAAAGATCATCGCCAGCAGCACCCCGAAGGTGAGCACCCACAATGTCTGCAAACCATTGTTCGGGATGACTCGGTCGTACACCTGCATGCTGTATAGAGACGTGGCCAAGCCGATGGCGTTGATCACGATGGTGGCCGCGATGGCCTCCAGAAAAATACGCTTGTGCGAATAGATGGCGCGCAGAAACAACCCGAGGGCCCGTGGTGGCGAGGATGCGTTCATTTTTTCGAGTGCATGGGGAGTGGTATGCGGCCGCAAGCTCATAGCGCTGCAACCGGGGTGTCTTTCAGGCTGGCTCGGGTCAGACGGCCGGTAAGGATGTCCAGCTTGAGTTTGGATGCTCGTGCGCTGGCACCCACATCAGCCACGGCGTAGCGCGCCTGGGCCCGTTCTCGCTGGGCATTCAGTACTTCCTGCCAAGTCTTGCGGCCTGCGGTGTATTGGCGCAGATAGGAAGCCATGACGTCGTCGGAGGCCTGGGCATATTGTAGCGTCGGCGCCATCTGCTCCTGGAAGGAGTTGCATTCGTTGTACTGGTTGGATACCTTCTCCTGGGTGTCTCGTAAGCCCGCTTCGACCGCGCTTTGCGCCGCGTCCAGGCGCTTGACCGACGCATCGATCGCGCTCATGGAAGCGAGTCCGGCACCGGGCTGATACTGTACGGCCACCAACCACCGGTCGAATGGCACGGCGGCCGACGAGCCGGTAAACTTCTCGTAACGGGCAGATACCTGGGGCATGGCCGCCGAGCGTTTGTTGACCACGTCCGACTTGGCCAGGGCCTTTTCAGCGTCCAACCTGCGCAGGTAGGGAGAGTACTGACTGGCAGCCTCAAGCGCTGCCGCCGCGTCGATCCAGACGAGGGGCTCATCCGGCGGTGCCTTCAGCGTATCCCCCTTGCGGTTTCCGATTAACTGGGCCAGGGTGGTGCGGGTATTGTTCAGCGCCGCCTGCAGGGTCATGAGTTCGGTCCTTGCCTGCTGAAGGCGCGCATGGGCCAGGGAGACATCCACATTGGAGCTGACGTGCATCGCCGTACGGCGTTTGATGAGGTCGAAGAGGCGTTGATGCTGCACCAGATTGTCGCCGGCGATGCCGATCCGTTCTTCCATGCGCAGGCAGTCGCTAAAGGCTTGCGCGACTCGGGTAAGCAGGTCCTGCTCCACTTCTTCCAGGGTCAATTCCGCGATGTGCTTGCGGATTTTCGCACCGTCTATTTCAGAAGTGATGCGACCGCCCGTCCAAAGGGGCTGCTCGACGCGCCAGACGCCCGAATTCAGGTTGCTGTTGGTGGTGATGACGGAGGGTTCCTTCGGCTGCCGGTCAACTTCCGCCGTGAGGGTCGGGAACCGCTTCCACCGGGCGCCCTTGATTTCGTATTCAGCAGCGCCGATGTTGCTCCGCCTCTGTTGGATCAGCGGATGACCATCGAGCGCCAAGCGGAACGCCTCCGTGAGGCTTAGTGGCTGGGCTGAAAGTGCCGGAGCCCCCAGGCCCAGGCACAGCATAAGAAAACCGTGCTTGAAACGAAATATCAT
>CAISDD010000018.1 GCA_903883985.1 uncultured Pseudomonadota bacterium
GCCCGCGATTCAACGGTGGCTATCGCGGGCAAGCCCGCTCCTACGACACGGTCAACAGCGGAGGTGGCTATCGCGGGCAAGCCCGCTCCTACGACACGGTCAACAGCGGAGTGTAGGATGATCGCTGTAAAGCACGACCTCGCCCGTCAACTCGGCTTGTGCAATGTCCGACCGGCCTATCTCTTCGAAGGACCGAACCAGGCCGCTGGATCGGCCCGCCGCAGGCGGCCTGCGGCGCCAACCGCTGCTCAGACCTGAGGGTGCGCACGCTCCCCTGCGCCGAACACCTTGTTCAGCGCATTCAGGTAGGCCTTGGCTGAGGCGATGACGATGTCGGTATCCGCGCCCTGACCGTTGACGATGCGGCCATCGCGTGAGAGTCGCACAGTCACTTCACCCTGGGCATCGGTGCCCGTGGTAATGTTGTTGACCGAGTAGAGCAGGAGGGTAGAACCACTTTCCACCATTTTCTCGATGGCTCGGAAAGAAGCGTCTACCGGACCGCCGCCAAACTCGTCGGCGCGAATCTCCGCACCACCGTCGGAGAGCACCAGGAAGGCGTGTGGCGTCTCACCTGTCTCGGAACAGACCTTGAGCGAGACCAGTTTGAAGCGATCACAGGTATCGATGCCGCCATCCACGGACACCAAGGCGTGCAAATCCTCGTCGAAGATCTCCCGCTTCTTATCGGCCAGATCCTTGAAACGCGCAAACGTCGAATTCAAGGCCTCTTCGCTTTCCATGACAATGCCCAGTTCGGACAGTCGGGTTCGGAAGGCGTTGCGCCCGGACAGCTTGCCCAGTGTGAGCTTGTTGTGGCTCCAGCCCACGTCCTCCGCGCGCATGATCTCGTAGGTCTCGCGGAACTTGAGCACACCGTCCTGGTGAATACCGGATTCGTGCGAGAAGGCGTTGGCGCCGACGATGGCCTTGTTGGGCTGCACAGGATAACCGGTGATCTGCGAAACCAGGCGCGAACTCGGCACGATCTGGGTGGTGTCGATGCGACTGTCGCAGTGAAACACGTCGCGCCGGGTCTTCACCGCCATGACGACTTCCTCCAGCGAGGCGTTACCCGCGCGCTCACCCAGGCCGTTGATGGTGCACTCCACCTGGCGCGCGCCGTTCATCACCGCAGCCAGGGAATTAGCCACCGCCATGCCGAGGTCATTATGGCAATGAGTGGACCAGATTACCCGATCAGCATACTTGACCCGCTGGATCAACTCGCGAATACGCTCGCCCCACAATACCGGGATGCTGTAACCGACGGTGTCAGGCACGTTGATCGTCGTCGCACCCGCCGCGATCACCGCCTCGAACACGTGGCAGAGAAAATCCATCTCGGAACGCACCGCGTCCTCGGCGGAAAATTCCACGTCGTCCGTGTATTCCAGCGCCAGCTTCACCGCATTGACCGCCGCCTCCATGACCTGGTCGGGCTGCATGCGCAACTTCTTTTCCATGTGGATGGGGCTGGTGGCAATAAAGGTGTGGATGCGCCCGCCCGCGTGCCCATCCTGGGTCGCCGGCCGGATCGCCTCGCCTGCCGCTCGCACGTCGCGCTCGAAGGCGCGTGCCAGAGAACACACCTTGGAATTCCGAATGATCGTAGCGACCGCCCGGATCGACTCGGCGTCGCCGGGGCTGGCTGCGGCAAAGCCGGCCTCGATGACGTCCACTCCCAGGCGTTCCAACTGGCGTGCGATGCGGATCTTCTCATCCTTGGTCATGGCCGCACCCGGACTCTGCTCACCGTCGCGCAACGTGGTATCAAATATGACTAATTTCTCGTTCATGACAGACTCCAGTGTTTCACCCGCCCAGGCTGCGGGCGTCAACGGATATAGCGAATGGGGTGCAGCAAGAGAGGATCAAAGTGTCCTGATTCCGAACGCTTGAACTTTGAACCCGCCTCACAGCGCCTTGCTGACCGAGATGATGCCGCGGATCGTGCCAAGGCCGAAGCCTACGGCCTTGTCATGGGGATACTCGCTGGCAATGCCGGCTTTTACGCTCTCCGGAATGTATTCGGGTGAGCCGTGGCAGATCAGGCACATCGGCTGCGTAATCAGTGCCTTGGCATAACGGAAAGTCTTGCCCGCAGGGGCAGACAGGACTGCGGAAACTTCCAGTGTTTCCGGCTTCTCGCCTCCTGCCAGGCGTTTTTCCAGGCTGGCGATGGCCTCGGCTTCCCATGCGTCGGGGATGGCTTCGGCATTACGGTTGCGATGACTGACCCGGTGAATTTTCAACCCCGTCTTCTTCGACAACTCGGCGGAAATCTTCGGCGCCTGCTCCTTGCACACTGCAAGTGACTTTGCCGGGCCGCTGCTTGCCATCGAGGCTTTTAATTCACCCCCGAGGGTCATGATCAACAGCTGTGAAGCCTGCCGCGCCTCTACGGCCAGGTCAGGCTCGGAAGCGAAGGCAGGAAGGCTGGCAAGCGCCAGGAGGAGGGGGGCAAATATCAGGGTCGGCAGCATGCGGTTTCCTTGGGATGGTGTGGCGATTCTTCGAACACCAGATTTTAGCCCGGTTCTCGTATCGGATTTCTGAACAAGCACCACTGACCGAGTTATCCACGTCCTAAGCTTCCCGCCAGCCCACCAATTTCTGCTTCCCCGGTGTCCAAGGGATCGCCGAGTTTGCACAGATATCAAGTCGTTCGCCGGCCACGGGAAAGACGGGGACACGAACGTAGCCGTTTCCGCTTCAGCGGTGACGGATACGGTCTGCTACGGGTATGGGGGAGCAGCTCGGACGCCTTTCCCGAGCCGGGAGCACGGTTAACAGGGCAAGTAATTTCAATACAGGCATGCGGAGGACGTGCAGACACCGCTACAAAACTATCCGCTCATCCATGTGCCCCGCCCCCTGTCAGGGGCTGTCCTGTGCCAACGTAGCCGGCACACAACGGTCGTAGTTGACATCACCCATGGCGACCGTCACGACCTACGCCCTGGCAGATGGCGTACATGATTTCACCGCCCGACCACAGCCATCGACGGCAGCATCGGCACACAACGGTCCGTGTGCAGAAGACGCTCGGCATGAACCTGCTACCCAATAACGGCGACATCAACTACGCCGAGGTGCTCAATGCGCAACGCCGGACCAAGGACATCCAGGGGCAGACCAGCAATCGCCACAACGAGTATTTCCAGGCTGTGCGAACCGCAATGACGACATCCTTTTACCGGATACAGATCAAAGACCGGTCGCTATTTCGGCTGCAGCAAACGCAAGCGCATCGACATTCAGCCCGGCATGACCACCACTGTGAAATCAAGACAGGCGGCCAGACGGTGCTGTGCTAAGTAATGTCGCGTAACTTGCCTTCATTAAGCTGCCGGCGCAGGCCCTCATCCCCGGCCCTTCCCCCGGAGGGGGAAGGGGGTGGAACCCTCTTCGGGAGAGGGCAGGGTGAGGGAGCCCGGTGGTAAGCCAAATTGGTTTCGACAGCTTA
>CAISDD010000019.1 GCA_903883985.1 uncultured Pseudomonadota bacterium
GGCAATGCGGACCTCGTGACCATCCTGCCCAACCTGCAATTGAAGATGGGCTACGAGGTTTTGCCGGAGAAGTGCCTGCGCGAACTGACTTCGTTGTCGCGCTTCGTTGCCGAAGTGGCCAACCTGAAACACGACGACCACCAACCCTACGTTGGACATTCCGCCTTTGCCCACAAGGGCGGCATCCACGTCGCTGCGATCCTGAAATCACCCGACACCTATCAGCACATCGACCCGGAGCAGGTCGGCAACGAAATGCGCGCGGTGACTTCGGAATTGTCCGGGCGCGGCAACATCCTTCTTCAGGCGCGCCGTCTCGGTCTGTCTCTCGACAATGAGGAGGCGCAGCGGGTACTGGCGCAGATCAAGCATCTGGAGCACGAGGGCTTCACGTTCGAAGCAGCCGAGGCCAGTGTCGAGCTGATGTTCCACCGCCTGAACGCCGACTATGTGCGCCCCTTCGAGTTACTCGACTACTTCGTCATCACCGAACGCCGCCATGGGCGCGGACTGCTCTCCGAGGCGACAGTGAAGATTCGGGTGGAGGATGAAGTGAAGTTCACCGCCGCTGAAGGCAACGGCCCGGTCAACGCATTGGCCAGTGCCTTGCAGGATGCGCTGGTGGATGCCTACCCGGTGCTGCGCAGCGTGCGCCTGACCGATTACAAGGTGCGCATCCTCGCCGGCACGGCGGGAACCGCCGCCAACACCCGCGTCCTGATCGACTTCCAGAGCGGCGAGGATGCCTGGACCACGGTGGGTGCCAGCCCCAACATCATCGACGCCAGTTGGCGTGCACTGTCGGACAGCATGGAATACGCCCTGGTCCGCCTGGGGGGATAATCAAGCACAATCCGGTCCCGCCCGCTCTCCCGCCCCATGGAATCCGAACCGACTGCCCACCGCGCCGACATGAACGGCAGAACGGCTCCTGCCCTGCTGGCCGCGTTGATGCTGGCCATCGCCCCCGCGGCGGCGGACGTCCCCCAGGTCGCGATAAAGCCGGCGCTGAGTGTCACTGTAATCTACCCGCAAAGCAGCCGCTTGCCACTGACGATCAGTGCCAACGGCAACATCGCCGCCTGGCAGGAGGCCAGCATCGGCGCCGAATCCAATGGCTTGCGTCTGGCCGAGGTGCGGGTCAATGTCGGCGATGTGGTGCGGCGCGGCCAGGTCCTGGCCACGTTTGCCACACAGACGCCGGCTGCCGATCTGGAGGTGGCACGCGCGGCGGTGACCGAGGCCGAAGCCACCCTGGCCGAGGCGAACGCCGAAGTGCGGCGTAGCCTCGAGTTGCGGGCGGCCGGGTTTGTCAGCGAACAGAAGGTGACCCAGGCCTTGACCGCCGCGGCGACCGCGCGGGCACGCCTGGAGGCGCAGCGCGCGCAACAGCAGACGCGCCAACTGCGCCTGGATCAGACTCGGGTGCTCGCCCCTGACCGGGGCGTGATTTCGGCGCGTAGTGCAACCGTGGGCGCGGTGCTGCCCGCCGGCCAGGAGTTGTTTCGCCTGATCCGCCAGGGACGGCTGGAATGGCGCGCCGAAGTGGCCGCGGCCGACCTCGCCCGGCTGCGCCCAGGGATGAGCGTCATGGTTACCCCGGCGGGGGGTAGCGCACTGCCAGGCCGGCTGCGTGTGCTGGCGCCAACCGTGGATGCGCAGAGCCGCAACGGCCTGGTCTATGTCGATCTGCCGGCATCCGGCAGCGCCCGCGCCGGTATGTTCGCACAGGGCGAGATCGAACTCGGTGCGAAGAACGGCCTGACCCTGCCGCAGACTGCGGTGATCCTGCGCGAAGGGTTCGGCTATGTCCTGCGCATCGGCGGCGATAACCGGGTTATTCAAACCAAGGTCAGCCTCGGCCTGCGCACCGGCGACCGCATCGAGATCCGAGCGGGACTCGACGCCGCGGCGCGCGTGGTGGCTTCCGGCGGCGCCTTCCTGGCCGACGGAGACACCGTGCGGGTGGTTGCGGCAGCCACGCCCGCCAAATGAACGTCTCGACCTGGTCGATCCACAACCCGATTCCGGCGATCCTGCTGTTTCTGCTGCTCACGGTACTCGGGCTGATGGGCTTTCGGGCCATGAAGATCCAGAATTTCCCGGACATCGATCTGCCCATGGTGACGGTCTCCGCCAGCCTGGATGGCGCAGCCCCCGGGCAGATGGAAACCGAGGTGGCGCGCAAGATCGAGAATTCGCTGGCGACGCTGCAAGGCGTTAAACACCTCTACACGAAGGTAATGGAGGGCATGGTCGTCATCACGGTCGAGTTCCGCCTGGAGAAACCCACCCAGGAGGCCCTGGACGATGTCCGCGATGCGGTGACACGGGTGCGCTCCGACCTGCCCGCCGACCTGCGCGACCCGGTCGTGGCCAAAGTCGATCTGTCCGGCTCGCCTATCCTGACCTACACCGTGGCCTCGGCACGAATGGATGACGAGGCGCTGTCCTGGTTCGTCGATAACGAGGTGGCCCGAGTGATGCGTGCGGTGCGCGGCGTCGGCGCGGTCGCGCGGGTCGGCGGCGTGACCCGGGAGGTGCGCGTGGAGCTGGACCCCGCGCGCCTGCTGGCACTCAACGCCAGCGCCGCCGATATCTCGCGGCAGCTGCGCCAGGTGCAGCAGGAGGCCGGTGGCGGCCGGGCCGAAGTCGGCGGCATCGAGCAGTCGGTGCGTACCCTGGCGACTGTGCAGAGCGCCCAGGAACTCGCGGCCATGGAGATACCCCTCTCCGACGGTCGCCATCTGCGCCTGGATCGGGTCGCCACGGTCAGCGATACGGTGGCCGAGCAGCGCAGCGGGGCCTTGCTCGATGGTCGCCCGGTGGTCGGCTTCGAGATCGTGCGTTCGCGCGGCTCGGGCGAAGTGGAAGTGGCCGACGGCGTGCGTGCCGAACTGGCCAGGCTCAAGGCAGCGCACCCGGATGTCGAGATCACCGAGGCGTTCAACTTCGTCGATCCTGTGCTGGAGAACTACCAGGGCTCGATGCTGCTGCTGTACGAGGGCGGAGTCCTCGCGGTGATCGTGGTCTGGCTGTTCCTGCGCGATTGGCGCGCCACCCTGGTTTCCGCCACGGCCCTGCCGTTGTCGGTGATCCCCGCGTTCGCGGCGATGCATGCCCTGGGGTTTTCCATCAACATCGTGACGCTGCTATCGCTGTCCCTGGTGGTGGGCATCCTGGTGGACGACGCCATCGTCGAGATCGAAAACATCATGCGCCACCTGGCCCAGGGAAAACCACCGCTGCAAGCCGCGACCGAGGCCGCCGTGGAGATCGGCCTGGCGGTGATCGCCACCACTTTCACCCTGATCGCGGTATTCCTGCCCACCGCTTTCATGAGCGGGATTGCCGGCAAGTTCTTCGTTCAGTTCGGCTGGACGGCGGCGATCGCGGTGTTCTTCTCGCTGGTGGTAGCGCGTCTGCTCACGCCGATGATGGCGGCTTATCTGCTCAGGGCGCCTGACGCACCCCCGCCAACGCCGCGCTGGCTGGAGATCTACCAGGGTTGGGCCATGGCCTGCCTGAATCACCGCGCCCTCACCACTCTGGCGGCGGGGGCCTTCTTCATCGGCTCGTTCTCTTTGGTGCCGTTCCTGGCCACCGGCTTCATCCCGCCCGACGACCTGTCGCAGACCCAGGTCAGACTGACCCTGCCGCCCGGCAGCACCTACGCCCAGACTTTTTCTGCGGCGGAACAGGCGCGCGCCCTGGTGCGACGCGACCCGGACGTGCATCTGATCTACACCGCCATAGGTGGCGGCAACACCGGCGCCGACCCCTTCGCCCCACAGGGCGCGGGTGAGGTGCGCCGGGCCACCCTGACACTCAACCTGACCCATCGCAGCAAACGCCATGGCGTCAGCAAGCAGAGGATTGAAGCCCGCTTGCGCCGTGCGCTGGAAGCCTTGCCGGGGGCGCGCGTCAAGGTCGGTTTCGGTGGCTCCAACGAAAAATACGTCCTGGTGCTAGCCGGCCTGGATGGTCGGACACTGGCGCTGCACGCCGCACGGGTCGAGCGTGAACTGCGCGCCTTGCAGGGGATCGGCAACGTCACCAGCAGCGCCACCCTGACCCGCCCGGAGTTGGTGGTACGCGTGGATACGGCGCGGGCGGCGGATTTGGGGGTGACCACGGCGGCAATCGCCGACACCTTGCGCGTCGCCACCGCAGGCGACTATGACCAGAATCTGTCCAAGCTCAACCTCAGTCAGCGCCAGGTGGCTATGCCCGTGCGCCTGCCCGAGGCGGCACGCCAGGATTTGAGCCTGCTGCAACGCCTGCCGGTGCCTGGTGCGCGCGGGCCGGTGCCTCTGGGCAATGTCGCCAGCCTGATCATCGACAGCGGCCCGACCGAAATCGACCGCTACGACCGGCTGCGTAACATCAACTTCGAGATCGAGCTAAACGGCATGCCACTAGGAGAGGTCGAGAAGCGTGCCCATGCTCTGCCCAGCCTGATGCAGTTGCCCACGGGCGTAACCCTGACCAGCGTCGGTGACGCCGAGGCGATGAATGAGCTGTTTGCCAGCTTTGGCCTGGCCATGGCCACCGGCGTGCTGTGCATCTATATCGTGCTGGTATTGCTGTTCCGCGACTTCGTCCAGCCGGTGACCATCCTCGCCGCGCTGGTGCTGTCCATCCCCGGCGCCTTCCTGGCCCTGTTCCTCAGCCACACCATGCTGTCCATGCCCTCGATGATCGGCCTGATCATGCTCATGGGCATCGCCACCAAGAACTCCATCCTGCTGATCGACTACGTCATCCTGGCGCGCCGCCGGCTTGGCCTGTCGCGTCGTGAGGCCTTGCTCGACGCGGCCTCCAAGCGCGCCCGGCCGATCATCATGACCACCCTGGCCATGGGTGCGGGCATGTTGCCCATCGCACTGGGCATCGGCGTCGACCCCAGCTTCCGCGCGCCCATGGCCATCGTCGTCATTGGCGGCCTGGTCACCTCCACCTTTCTGAGCCTGCTGGTCATCCCGGTGTTGTTCACCTACGTCGACGACGTGGTCCACTGGGTTTTCGCGGCGGCGGGCGTCGATGCGAACCCCCGGCACTGAATCAACCTACATTCCGCTGTTGACCGTGTCGTGGGAGGTCACCCTAGTTCACGCTAAGGGTGAGATCGAAGGCGTAAACTTCAATATGCGTGGGGCCTCACGGGGGAAGATGAGCGGTCCACTGAGGAATCAATGATCATGGCGAGAGACCAGGTGACGACTGAGCCCCGGCGAAAAACGCAGCTCGGTTCTTCAGCTTCGGTTTCCGCTTCGTTTTTGCGTCGTTTGTGCGTCGTTTTTGCGTCGTTTTTGCGTCGTTTTTGCGTCGTTTTTGCGTCATTTCCGCGGCCAGTACGCCCCGCCTCCAGAGCCGCGTTCTTCAC
>CAISDD010000020.1 GCA_903883985.1 uncultured Pseudomonadota bacterium
ATCTCGTCGCCGGTGAGGCGGAATACCTTCTCTCGCACCAGTTCGGCGGCGAGGAAGCGGGAGCTGCGGTCGGTGATGTCGTCCTCCGCGAACCAGGGTTCACCCTCCGGCAGATAAGGCTTGAGGATGGAGGGGAGTCGCTCGGCATCGCGAGCCTTCTCCGCAGAAAGCGGCACGATCTCGGCGAACTTGTATTGCTGCGACAGGGTTTGCAGATAGGGAAACAGCGTGGTCTTGTCCGCTACCGTGTCGATCTTGTTGACCACCAGGATCACCGGCTTGTCTCTTGGCAGCAGCGGCAGAATACGCTGGTCGGCGGGCACGAACTTGCGCGCTTCCACCAGCCAGAGCACCACGTCCACTTCCGTCAGTGCCTGGGTCACCGAGCGGTTCATCGCGGTATTGAGCGCGCTCTTGTACTGGGTCTGGAAGCCGGGGGTGTCGGCGAAGATGAACTGCGCATCGGCCTCGGTGCGCACGCCCAGGATGCGGTGCCGCGTGGTCTGCGGCTTGTTTGAGACGATGCTGACCTTCGCGCCCACCAAGGCGTTGACCAGGGTGGACTTGCCCACGTTGGGCCGGCCGATGACGGCGATGACGCCGGTTCTGAAAGGGGACAAGGGGGTGTGTTCAGGATTCAATGTATTACCCCCCCGGCACTGCCCTGGCCTTCGACCTTTTTCAATGCGGCTTCCGCTGCCACCTGTTCTGCGGTCTTGCGGTTGCAGCCCTCGCCCATCGTGGTGATTTTCAGAGCGGCGATCAGGCATTCCACATGGAACGTCTGGGCATGCGCCTGGCCGCTGGTGTCGACCAAGGTGTAGCGCGGCAGGCAGTGATGCCGAGATTGCAGCCATTCCTGCAATCGGGTCTTGGCATCCTTTCCTTGTACCGTGGGGTTGATCGCGTGGATGCGCGCATTGAACAGTCGCTCGATCATCGCCCTGGCCGCATCGAAGCCGCCATCAAGAAAAGCCGCGCCAAACAGCGATTCGAGCGCGTCGGCGAGGATGGAAGGGCGGGCGGAGCCGCCGCTCTTCAGTTCGCCCTCTCCCAGGCGCAGGTGGCGGCCTAGGTCAAGCTCCTTTGCGATCTCATGCAAGGACTCCTGGTTGACCAGATTGGCGCGCAGTCGCGACAAACGGCCTTCCGGCAGGTCGGAAAAGCGCTGGAACAGCATGATGCCCACGACGCAGTTGAGCACCCCGTCGCCCAGATATTCCAGGCGCTCGTTATTGTTGGCGCCGTGGCTGCGGTGGGTCAGGGCCTGGGTCAGCAGGTGGCGTTCGTGCCAGGTATGGCCCAAGCGAGCCTCCAGAGAGTGGTTGGCGAGTGGTATCACGGCGGGGTCAATCGCCGCCGCCGGAGTGGGCGGCGGACTGGAAGTCCAGGCACAGGCTCATGCGGCCGAGAAAGGGCTTCTTGGCCGAGAATTCCACGGATAGGCGGATGCCACCGGACTTGCGTTCGATCGACAGGTCGTCGCGCGTGATCTGGGTGATGTTGTTCACGCTCAGTTGCTTGTCGAATTGATCGCGTATGCTCGTATCGCTGCTGTTCTGGATGTCGGGCAACGCCACCAAATCTTTCAGCGTCTTGTCCACGACCCAGTAGTCCATGTAGGAGGGAACGATGCGAGAGGCCGTGTAGAGCGCCAGCACCATCACCAGCAGGAACATCATCATGCCGCTCAGGGTGAAACCGGTCTGCTGCTTCGCGCTCATACGATGCTGTGGCCGATGCGCTGAGGCAGGGAGAAGGTCTTCAGTGTGTTCAGTAGATCGTCGAAGTTCCACCAGATGAAGAAGGCGTGGCCAACGATGTTCGCGTCCGGGACGAAACCCCAGTAGCGGGAATCGTTGGAGGCGTCGCGGTTGTCTCCCATCATGAAGTAACTTCCGGCGGGCACCAGACATTTGAAGCCGGATTCATCGTAACTGCAATTCTCCCGATGCGGGAAATTGCCATCAACCTGGGGCACGACGACCGGTGGCATGTCGCGCTGGGTCATGGCAATGTGGTTGTGGGTGCCCAGTTGCTCATGCCAGGTATCACCCTGGACGATGTTGAAACCGCTGGCGGTGTATTCGTACTTACCGCTGGAAGACATTTCGCTGGTCCGTCCGTTGATGGTCAGATGCTTGTCGCGGTACTCGACGACATCGCCTGGAGTGCCTACCACGCGCTTGATGTAATCCAGAGAAGGGTCGTTGGGGTAGCGGAAGACCATGACGTCGCCACGCTGCGGATTACCCAGTGGCACGATTTTTGTGTTGATGACCGGCAGGCGGATGCCGTACTCGTACTTGTTCACCAGGATGAAGTCACCGATCAGCAGGGTCGGCAGCATGGAACCGGAGGGGATCTTGAACGGTTCCACCAGGAAAGAGCGCAGCAGGAACACGATCAGGATGACAGGAAAGAAACTCTTGGAGTAATCAACCAGGAGCGGCAGCTTGGCCTGATCCACGCGGTTCTTGGCGAGGAACAGGATGTCGAGCAAGCAGATGCTCCCGGAGATGACCAGGGCGACGAATAGGATCAGGGCGAAGTTCATGGGCTTGTCTTGCTGAGCGTGAGGTTGCGAGCGAGGGGCATTCTACCGGGAAAGTGCTTGACCCTCGCGCGCAGGATGCACGGAGTGCTAGCGCTGAAATTGTCCAGCACGCAACCCCGAAAAAAACGGCTTGCCGTTTTTCTGGCTGGTGATACAAATAGCTGAAGCGTGCTTCGTGTCCATGCATTTACCTAAGGGTTACGGTAGTGTTCCTGGGTTTCGGATGGCGCTGGCGGGCGCGGCCATGGGGAGCCGGCTGGGTTCCTCTTCGGCGCGCCTGACCTTGGGGTGCTTACTTCATTAACGAGCAGGAGTCGTTCATGACACGCAAAATTCAGCGCTACGGTTGGGTTCCAGATCTGCCCGACCATCGAGACCATCTCTACGCCGTCCCTCCCAGTGTGATGGCGAGACTCCCCAGTAGTGCCGACTTGCGGCCGACTTGTCCGCCGGTGCTGGACCAGGGCGAACTGGGCAGTTGCACCGCCAACGCCATCGCCAATGCTCACTTCTACGACCAGCTCAAGCAG
>CAISDD010000021.1 GCA_903883985.1 uncultured Pseudomonadota bacterium
CCCCTCCATCCTCAAGCCTTATCTGCCGGAGGGTGAACCCTGGTTCGCGGAGGACGACATCACCGACCGCAGCTCCCGCTTCCTCGCCGCCGAACTGGTGCGAGAGAAGGTATTCCGCCTCACCGGCGACGAGATTCCCTATGCGGTGGCGGTGACCATCGAAGAATTCAGCGAAGAGCCAGCGCTGTTCCGCATTGGCGCCGTGGTCTGGGTGGATCGCGACGCGCACAAGCCCATCCTGCTCGGGCGCGGCGGCGAACACATCAAACGCATCGCCACAGAAGCGCGGCAGGACATGGAAAAGCTGTTCGACCGCAAGGTCTTCCTCACTCTCTGGGTGAAGGTGAAAGGCGGCTGGGCCGACGATACCCGCTTGATCAGACAATTCGGATATGAGTGAGCGCGTAGACGGCGATCCGGCCTTCGTCCTGCACACCCGGCCCTGGCGCGAAACCAGCCTGATCGTCGACATCCTCTCGCGCCACCACGGCCGGCTGGGGCTGGTGGCGCGTGGCGCACGGCGCGCGGGTGCCGCCATGAAGACGCGTTTGATCCCGTTCCAGCCACTCACCCTCTCCTGGTTCGGCAAGGGCCAGTTGCGCACCCTGCACGCGGCGGAGTGGCAGGGCGGCGGCCTGATGTTGCGTGGCCACGCCCTGATGTGCGGCTTTTATCTCAACGAATTGCTGCTGCGTCTGCTGCCGGAAGGCGACGCCCACGAAGCCCTGTTCGATTACTACGCCCAGGCGCTAGGCGAACTCGATGTCCGCCCGGACGTGGAACCCGTGCTGCGCCGATTCGAGCTCGATCTGCTCTCGGAACTGGGCTACGCTCAGTCGCTCGGACATTTAGCCCGCGGAGGAGAACTCAATCCGGAGGCGCGCTACGGCTATGAGATTGAAAAAGGCGTCACCTTGGCGAACCGCGGCACGCACTACAGCGGCCGCACCCTGCTGGCTCTGGCTGCGGGCGACTTCAGCCAGCCCAGCGTCCTGGCCGAAGGTAAACTCCTGATGCGCGCCCTCCTCGCTCACTACCTGGGTGACAAACCACTGGCCACCCGGCAAATGTTGCTGGACTTACAACGCGTGCAAAGCCATCAGGCCTGAGCAAGCCACTCGCCACTCGCCACTTGCCACTAAAATGATCCGTCTCGGCGTCAACATCGACCACATCGCCACCCTGCGGCAGCAGCGCGGCACCCGTTATCCCAGCCCGATCCAGGCAGCCCTGCTGGCGGAATCCGCCGGTGCCGACCTGATCACCCTGCATCTGCGCGAAGATCGCCGCCATATCCAGGACGCCGACGTACACATCCTGCGTGGCCTGCTGCAGACCAGGATGAATCTGGAAATGGCGATCACCGACGAGATGCTGGCTGTAGCCGTCAAGGTTCGTCCACAGGACGCCTGCCTGGTGCCGGAGCGGCGCCAGGAACTCACCACAGAAGGCGGGCTCGACGTCGTCACACACTTCGAACAGGTCAAACACGCCTGCAGGGTGCTAGCGGATGCCGGGGTACGCGTCTCGCTGTTCATCGACGCCGACGCCCGGCAACTGCAAGCCGCAGTTGAGGCCGGCGCGCCAGTGGTGGAAATCCACACAGGACGTTTCGCCGACGCAGAAACCGAAGACACGGCCGCGCACGAACTGGAACGCATCCGCGTGGCGGTTGCCGCCGGCAATGCCCTGGGGCTGCGGGTAAACGCCGGCCACGGCCTGCATTACCACAATGTCCAGGCGGTCGCCGCCCTGCCCGGCATCGAGGAACTCAACATCGGCCACGCCATTGTGTCCCACGCCCTGTTCGTGGGCTGGGAAAACGCGGTTCGAGAAATGAAGCGCTTGCTGCTGGGGACGCGTTAAGCGGCGGCGGATATCAACCCGAAAGACACCACGCGCCAAGGGAAGGCGAGACCGCACATCGCCCACTAGGCCCGCGTAGCCCCATCCACCCAGAGGAGACGCTTGCATGCTGCCGCAATCCATGACTGCGCAAGAGACCATCCATCCACTCTGGTTGCGCCTGACGCACTGGCTGAACGCCCTGGCGGCGGGGATACTGGCAACGAGCGGCTGGCGCATCTACGACGCCTCGCCGCTATTCGGCTTTCGCTTCCCCGCCGGCATCACCTTAGGCGGCTGGCTGGGCGGCGCATTGCAGTGGCACTTCGCCGCCATGTGGTTGCTGGCCGGAAATGGCCTGATCTACCTGCTGCTCAACGCCAGCAGCGGTCGCCTGCTGCGCAAGTTTTTCCCTTTGTCCGCGCGTGCCCTGTACGCCGACCTGCGCGCTGCCCTGCACGGGCGCCTGACCCACGCCGACCCGCGCAGCTACAACAGCGTGCAGCGCACGGCCTACCTGTTCGTCATGCTCGACACCACGCTCCTGGTGCTCTCGGGTCTGGTGCTGTGGAAATCGGTGCAATTCCCCCTACTGCGCGAACTGTTGGGTGGCTATGAGGCGGCGCGGCGCATGCACTTCTTCGCCATGGCAGGTCTTGCGTGCTTCCTGGTGGTCCACCTGGCGATGGTGGCATTGCTGCCGCGTACCCTGGCAGCGATGATACGCGGCCGTTGAGGAGAAAAAGATGAACCGCCTCCCCCCCCAGGTCGACGCCGATGCCCTCGTGAAAGAGGCGCTCAAACGCCTGAAACAGCCTGCTCGACGCCTGTTTCTGCGCAATTCCCTGACCTTAGGCGGCCTTTCCCTGTTGACCGGTTGCTCGATTAGCGACGGCAAGAGTGCGGAAACCGCTTTGCAGAAAATTTCACTCATGAACGATCGGGTTCAGGCCTGGCTGTTCGACCCACAACGGCTGGCACCGACCTATCCGGAATCCATGATCACGCGCCCCTTCCCCTTCAACGCTTACTACGGCGAGGACAAGGCGCCCCGGGTGGACGCCCATGCTTTCCGGCTGGAGGTGAGCGGCCTGGTTGCGGACAAACATGCCTGGACCCTGCCGGAACTCCATGCCTTGCCTCAATCCGATCAGATCACGCGCCACGTCTGCGTCGAAGGCTGGAGCGCCATCGGCAGATGGGGCGGAGTGCCGTTCTCGGCCTTCCTGCGCCGGGTGGGCGCGGACCTGAGCGCCAAGTATGTCGGCTTCAAGTGCGCCGACGATTACTACACCAGCATAGACATGCCCACCGCGCTGCACCCGCAGACCCTGCTGACGCTCAGCTACGATGGCCAGATACTGCCGATACGCTACGGCTTCCCGCTGAAGCTGCGCATGCCCACCAAGTTGGGCTACAAGAACCCGAAGCATGTCCAGGCGATCTTCGTGTGCAACACCTACCCCGGCGGCTATTGGGAAGACCGGGGATACAACTGGTTCGGCGGTAGCTGAGTGCGCTCCACCCGAACCAGGGCGCCCAAACCCACCGAGTGCATCCAAGGAGTATTTTCATGAATCGCGTGATTCTCAGCACCATCGCGGGGGCCAGCGCCGTCTGTGCGTGCTCTACCCCGGCAGCGGCCTTGCCCGACCCGACCATCGACATCCCCCCGGCCAAGACCGCCAACACGGCTGTGCTGGCCGGTGGCTGCTTCTGGGGCATGGACGGGGTATTCAAACACGTCAAGGGTGTCACCCGGGTCGTGGCAGGCTATGCCGGCGGCAACGCGGACACCGCCCGGTACGAGCTGGTGGGTTCCGGCCAGACGGGTCACGCTGAATCGGTGCGCATCACCTTTGATCCAGCGCGCATCCGCTACGGGCAGCTCCTGAAGGTATTTTTTTCCGTCGCACATGATCCTACGCAACTCAATCGCCAAGGCCCAGACAGCGGCACGCAATATCGCTCGGCGATCTTCTATGTCGATGCGGAGCAGAAGCGGGTGGCCCTGGCCTACATCGCTCAACTACAGGCGGCACACGTGTTTCCCCAGCCCATCGTCACCCAGGTCGCGCCCCTGACGGGCTTCTACGACGCCGAGGCCCACCACCAGGATTACCTGGCGCATCACCCGAACCAGCCTTACATCGTCGTCAACGATGCGCCCAAGATCGAGCATCTGCGGCAGCAGTTGCCGGCCCTGTATGTGAGCGCGCCCGTGGGGCAATAAGCGGCTTTGCAGGCTATTCACCCTACGAGGAATCAAGCTACATTCCGCTGTTGACCGTGTCGTGGGAGCGGGCTTGCCCGCGATAGCCACCGTTGCATCGCGGGCAAGCCCGCTCC
>CAISDD010000022.1 GCA_903883985.1 uncultured Pseudomonadota bacterium
GGAGCGGGCTTGCCCGCGATACAACCCGGTATAGGCTCAAGCGGTTGCCGGCGCTACACTCGCACCATGCCCCGCGCCCTTTCCCTCCTCAACGAAGTCTTCGGCTATCCGGCTTTTCGCGGCCACCAGGCGGCGATCATCGATCATGTGGTGAGTGGGGGCGACGCCCTTGCGCTGATGCCCACAGGCGGGGGAAAGTCGCTGTGCTACCAGCTTCCCTCATTGCTGCGGCCCGGTGTCGGCGTGGTGGTCTCGCCCCTGATCGCCCTGATGCACGACCAGGTAGCCGCCCTCACCGAATTGGGGCTACGCGCCGCCTACATCAATTCGTCGCTCAGCATGGACCAGGCCAATGCCGCCGAGCGCACCCTGCTGTCGGGCGGCTACGACCTGGTCTACGTGGCGCCGGAGCGCCTGCTCATGCCACGCTTCCTGATGCTGCTGGAGAGGCTCAGGGAGAAACCCGGAATTGCCTTGTTCGCCATCGACGAGGCCCATTGTGTCTCGCAGTGGGGACACGATTTCCGCCCGGAATACATCCAGCTCTCGATCCTGGCCGAACGCTTTCCCGGCATCCCGCGCATCGCACTCACCGCCACCGCCGACGCCGCGACCCGCGCCGAGATCGTCGAAAAACTTAGCCTGCAAGACGCTCGTACCTTCGTCTCCAGCTTCGACCGGCCCAACATCCGCTATCGCATCGTCGACAAGAACAATGCCCGAACCCAATTGCTGGAATTCATTCGCGACGGCCACCAGGGTGAAGCCGGCATCGTCTACTGTTTATCGCGCAAGAAAGTCGAGGAAACCGCCTCATACCTCAACGCCCACGGCATCCATGCCCTGCCCTACCACGCCGGCATGGATCAAGCCACCAGGCGGCGGCATCAGGATCGCTTCCTGCGCGAGGACGGCATCGTCATGACCGCCACCATCGCCTTCGGCATGGGCATAGACAAACCTGACGTGCGCTTCGTCGCCCACCTGGATCTGCCCAAGAGCATCGAGGGCTACTACCAGGAAACCGGCCGGGCCGGACGCGACGGTGAGCCGGCCGAGGCCTGGATGGCCTATGGGCTTTCGGACGCGGTGCAGCAACGCCGCATGATCGAGGAAGGCGAGGCGGATCTCGCCTTCAAGCGGCTGGCCCATGCCCGCCTCGATGAACTCCTGGCCCTATGCGAATCCGCGACCTGCCGTCGCCAGCGCCTGCTCACCCACTTCGGCGAGGACAGCCCCCCCTGTGGCAACTGCGATCTGTGCCTGGACCCTCCGGAAACCTGGGACGGCACCACTGCCGCGCGCCAGGCGCTGTCCTGTGTCTTCCGCACGGAGCAGCGCTTCGGCGCCGTTCACATCATCGAAGTATTGTTAGGCCACGACAACGAACGCATCCGCCAATGGGGCCATGACAAGCTTTCCACCTGGGGCATAGGCAAAGACCTCTCCGAAAAGGAATGGCGCGCCGTGTTCCGGCAACTGGTCGCACTCGGTTACCTGGACGTGGACGTGGGCGGCTTTGGCTCGCTGAAACTCACCCCAACCGCCCGACCGCTACTCAAGGGCTTGCAGACCCTGAGCCTGCGCCGCGCAGTGGATAAAAAGCGCGTGTCCCAACGCGCCGGCCCGGCACAGGCGCTCGACGCCTCAGGACAAACCCTGTTCGAGCGCCTGCGCGCCTGGCGGGGCAAGACCGCGCAGGCGAACGAAGTACCCGCCTACGTGATCTTCCACGACAGCACCTTGGCCGGCATCGCCGCAGCCTGCCCGAGAGACCTGGCCCTGCTGGGCCGCATCCCCGGCATCGGCGCGAAGAAGCTGGAGCACTACGGCGGCGCGCTCCTGGAACTGTGTCGTGCCCATGCCGAAGAAAACCGATTGCCAGTGGCCGCCGCCCGACAAGCCCCAGCCCCAGGCCCAGGCCCAGCCCCAGCGGGCCCGACCGGCCTCAACGACACCGCCAGCCTCACACTGGCCCTGTTGGAATCCGGCCTGACCGTCCCGGAAATCGCGGTTCAGCGCAAGCTGAAGGAAAGCACCATCTACGTCCACTGCTCCGAGGCCATCGCCGCAGGCCTGCTCGACCCGCAAGACGCCATCCC
>CAISDD010000023.1 GCA_903883985.1 uncultured Pseudomonadota bacterium
CTTTTACCCCATCCCCACTCTAACCCTCCCCTTGAAGGGGAGGGGGATTGTCGTGGTTGTTTTGAGACGATCACTTCGACCTGAGCTGTTAAGTGATGCTGCGAAACAGATTTGGTTTGCCACCGGGCCCCTCACCCTGCCCTCTCCCGAAGGGAGAGGGTTCCACCCCCTTTCCCCCCCGGGGGAAGGGCCGGGGATGAGTGCCTGCGCCGGCAGCTTAATGAAGGCAAGTTACGCGACATTACTTAGTTGGGAGCCTCCATGTAGAGGCCCCTCGCGGGCCGATTGGGACGGTTGCGGGAGGCGCTGACGGCGTGACTTTGGGAAGCAGAACTCGCGCCGCGAGGCTCCTAACCCTCCTGCTGCCTGCCCGGCTTGGCCAGGCGCAGGGCGTTGAGCACCACCAGCAGCGACGACAAGGACATGCCGATGCCGGCCAGCCAGGGCGTGACATAGCCCATTGCTGCGGCGGGGATGGCGATGGCGTTGTAGAGCACGGACCAGGCGATGTTCTGGCGGATGATGCTCTGGGCCTTGCGCGCCACCCGCACGCCGTCGGCCAGCCGGCCGATTTCCGAGGAGAGCAGGACCATGTCGGCCGCGGCCTGGGCGGCTTCCGCGCCCTGGTCCACGGCGATGGAAACCTGCGCCTGCGCTAGCACTGGCGCGTCGTTCACGCCATCGCCGGTCATGGCGACGATGCAGCCCGCCCGCTGCATGGTTTTCACAGCCTCCAGTTTGTCTTGAGGCAGCATGCCGCCGCGCGCGTCTTCGATGCCGAGTTCGTGGGCGAGGGCCGCGACGTTTTCCGCACGGTCGCCGGAATAGAGGTGCAGTCGCACGCCCAGGCCCTTCAGTTCTTCGATGAGCCGCCGGGCTTGGGGGCGTATCGCGTCCCCCAGGGCAAACCAGGCGAGCATGCCTTTCGCGTCGGCCAATCCGACCAGGGTGGCGCCTACCGGCAGGATGCTGCTGGGCGGGGTAGCATGGAGGAAATCGGGCGAACCCAGGCGCAAGACCCTCCCGTCGATTGTGCCTTCGATGCCGAGGCCTGCATGGTAGTGCAGCGTCTCTGCGTTGAGCGGCGTATCCCCGGCGGCTTCGCGCAGCGCCGCCGCGATCGGATGGGTAGCACCTTGTTCCAGTGCGCGGGCGAGCGTCAACGACTGCTCGCGGCTGCCGCGCAGGACCATCACATCCAGCAATCTGAAGTCGCCGGTGGTGAGCGTGCCGGTCTTGTCGAACACGAAATCCGTGGCGTGTGCCAGGGTTTCCAGGGCATGGCCGCGCGTGGCGAGCAGGCCGACACGGGTAAGTCGTCCCAAGGCGGCGGTGAGTGCAGCGGGAGTGGCCAGCGACAGGGCGCAGGGGCAAGAGACGACTAGCACCGAGACGGTGATCCAGAAGGCGCGGGTGATGTCCACGTAGATCCAGATGCCGGCCACGCTGGCGGCGACCAGAAGCAAGGCGAAGACGAACCAGCCGGCGACGCGGTCGGCCAGCCTGGCCAGGCGCGGCTTCTCCGCGAGCGCCCGGTCGAGCAGGCGGACGATGCCCGAGAGCACGGTATCGGCGCCCACTTTCTCCACCTGCACGATCAAGGGACTGGCGAGATTGATCGTGCCGCCGATGATGGGGCTCCCGGCACGCTTGGAGACGGGATGCGATTCGCCGGTGAGCAGGGCTTCGTTGACATTGGATACCCCTTCGGCCACCGTGCCGTCGGCCGGAAAGCTGTCGCCCGGGCCCACCAGGACGAAGTCGCCGGGCGAGAGCTTCACGGCGGCGACGATTTCTTCATCGCGCCTGTCGGGGAAGCCGGGTAGCTTCACGGCTGCGGCAGGGATCAGCTTGATCAGGCTTTCTGCCGCTTCCGCCGAGCGTTTGCGCGCGTTCATCTCCAGGAAGCGGCCGGTGAGCAGGAAGAAGACAAACATGGTCACCGAGTCGAAATAAACGTGTTCCGCGCCGATGAAAGTGCCGTAGACGCTGGCGGCATAGGCAGCGCCCACGCCGAGCGCGACCGGCACGTCCATACCGGCGCGCTTAAGTCTCAGGTCGCGCCAGGCACCCTGGAAGAAGGGTAGGGCGGAGTAGAACACCACCGGCGTGGTGAGAAACAGGCTGGCTGCGCGCATCAGCGCTTTCAGGTCCGATTCCATGACATCCTGGTAGGCCAGGTAGGTCGGCACGGCGTACATCATCACCTGCATCATCCCCAAGCCGGCGATGGCCAGGCGCCGGATCGCGGTATTGCGCTCCTTGCGGAACAGGTCTTCCTGACGGCTGCTGTCGAAGGGGTAGGCCAGATAGCCGATGTGCTGGATGCTGGAGAGGATGTCCGAGAGGTGGATGCGGTTCTCGTCCCAGCGTACCCGGGCACGCCGCGTAGAAAAATTGATGTCCGCGGAGAGCACCCCTGACAAACTATGCAGATGACGCTCGTTGAGCCAGACGCAGGCGGCGCAGACGATGCCCTCCAGAATCAGGTTGGCCTCGCGCACGTCGCCTTCACACTTCACGAAACTTTGCTGGACTTCCTGCAGGTCGTAAAGTTTGAGGTTCTTGAGTTCTTCCAGCGCGGCTTCTGCGGTCTTGGGCAGGTCCGTGCGCAGGCGGTAATAATCGGCGTTGCCGGAGTCGATGATGGTCTGTGCCACCGCCTGGCAGCCGGTGCAACAGCCGGGCTCCGCGCGTTCCTGGTAGCGGATGGGATAACGGGCACCGTTCGGTACCGGTTCGCCACAGTGAAAGCAGGGGGTGTAAGTCATGGCGTGGCATTCTAGCAGTCTGCCGCCACCCGCCCCGCCGTACTCAGCCGATCTCGGCGAGGATCTGGTCGAACAACTCCCAGGCCAGGCAGGCGTCCATTTCGCTGACTTTTTGCAGCGCCTTGCCCTGGCTGACCATGACGTATTCGCCGACGATAGGCGGATCGTCCCACAGCGAGAATAGCGAGACGTCGCGGATGACCCCCTTGGCCTCACAGCGCGCCCTGAGGCCTTCGATGGACTGGATCTGCATGGGGATGGAGAGGCACATGGGAGCCTAGTGTAACGGTTCCCGTGCATTTTCGGGCAGGGTCGCGGCTACGCGAGCCCACTTTTCACTGGTTTATATCGAATCAGCGCGGGAAGGACTTAATGTACCCGCGATTTATCTGTAGAATGCGCGATTCGTTGAGCCGGCAACCTGTGTACTCGACCTGAATATCTGAAATCGAGTGCCGAGTCGGCGAAAATTTTCATCCCTCAGGCAGGATAAATGTTATGAGTGACAAGAGCGTTGACAAC
>CAISDD010000024.1 GCA_903883985.1 uncultured Pseudomonadota bacterium
AGGCACCACCAGCGCCGACAGCAGCGGTCATTGGTCGGTGACCACGAGTGCCTTGACCAACGGCGTCAACACCCTGAGCGCCACGGCAACCAATGCACAAAACGTCACCAGCCTGGTATCGGGCCACACGACGATCACCGTGGCGGGCCAAGCCCTGGCCGCGCCAACCTACGCAGGCGGTTCCGTCATCTCCACCACCACCGTCCCCTTGCAAGGCAGTGGCGGTATTCCCGGCGCGACCGTCGCTGTGATGGACAACGGGTCTCCGATCGGTACCGCCACGGTCACTCCGGCCGGAAGCTGGTCGCTGACTACAACTCTCGCGCCCGGCGGGCATGAACTCACCGTCCGGCAGATCGACTCCAATGGCAATGTCGGGCCGGTCTCGGCAGTGATGCCGCTGAGCGTGCAATTGCCGCCGCCGCCACGACTGCCGCCACCGCCCACATTGGAGCAGCCGCAACTGCCGCCTACTCCGGTGGCGCCCACTCCGGTGGCGCCAACCCCGGCCCCGGCGGAACCGGTGATTGCAGCAGTACTGCCCGTCACGGTCATCAGCGCAGCGGTTAGCGAGAAAACCAGTTCTAGCCAGGCAAGCCAGGGGAACGGGACCCCGAGCGTGGCCAATGTCACGAGCGGCGGTGGCTTCCAGGTGTCCTTGTCCTCTGCGCCGCCTGCAAACGCAGTCAGCGACGGGTCGTTGTTCGTCGCCAAGGGCATCCCGTCACTGATTAGCCAATCCAGCCTGATCACCTTCACTGTTCCTGTGGACGCTTTCGGCCATAACGATGCCAGCGCCAGTATTCAACTCTCCGCCAAACTCAGCGACGGCAGTCCGCTGCCGAAGTGGTTGCGCTTCGATTCCTCGCGAGGCACCTTTGTCGGCCAAATCCCTGACGACTCGCAGGGCGCGATGGCGGTCATCGTCACGGCGCGCGACAACGCCGGTCATACGGTATCCACCACCTTCCGTATCGAAGTCGGACGTGGAGATGGGGCACAGTCGTCACCCGCCAAGCCATTGCCTGCCGGCGGCGCCAGTGACACCAAACCGCTTACTCACGGCGACACGAACAAGCAGAGCCTACGTCACACCAACCACCCAGTGGGAAAACTTGCCTTCACTCAACAACTGAAGATGGCTGCGCGCAACGCCGCCATCCGCTTCTTTTAAAGTCCTGGAGAAAATCATGATGGTCACCCTCTGTCACCGCGCCCTTCGCCCCCTGGTCGCCGTCTCGGTCACCGCCCTCTTGGTAGGTTGCGCCGTAGTACCTGTGCCATTCACACAAAAAGAATTCTCGGCCAAGGCCAAGGCCGACCGCGCCTTGATGTTCAATGGCCAAGAGCCCTTGTCAAAGCCGCTGACCTTGCCTGACGCCGTGGCGCGCGTACTGCTGTACAACCTGGACAAGCGTTCAAAGATGATGGAGGAGGCGCTCGCGTTGGGACAGCTCGATCTCGACCATTTTGATCTGCTGCCCAAACTGACCGCCGGTGCCGGTTATGCCCATCGATCGGATCACGCGACAACGACGAGCACGGATTCGGTGACCTTGAAGCCGTCCTTGGCTAACCCTTCCTATTCGCTGGACCGCACCCGATCCCTTGCCAATCTTGGATTGACCTGGAATCTGCTGGATTTTGGCGTCAGCTATTTCAATGCACACCAGAACGCGGACCGGGTGCTGATCGCTGCCGAGCGCCGCCGCAAGACGGTGGCCAACCTGGTCCAGGAAGTCCGCTTCTCCTTCTGGAAAGCCGCCGCCGCGCAGGTGCTAAAGGACAAGGTCGTGCAGACCGTCGCCGCCGCCGAAGCTGCCCTTGCAAATTCGGAAACCGTCGAGGCGGAAAAGTTGCGCAATCCCATGGATACGCTGCGGCTCCAGAAGGCTCTTCTGGAGAGCATCCGTCAGTTGGAGGGTATCGACCAGGAACTGATCACCGGCAAGGCGGAACTCGCCGCGCTGACCAATATGCCACCGGGCAGCGACTTTACCCTTGACTTGCCGGGCAGCGGCGGCATGGCCATCCCGCAATGGCCACTGACGATCGATACCATGGAAGAAATGGCGTTGGCCAACAACCCCGATCTGCGCGAGCAGGATTACCAGAGCCGAATCTCAGTTTCCGATACGCGCAAGGAGATGCTGAAGCTCTTGCCCGGGGTATCGCTCAATTTCTCGCGGCAATACGACTCGAATTCCTTCCTGCAGGAGAATAGATGGAACGAGGCCGGTGCCCAGATCACATGGAATCTGCTGAACCTGCTGTCGGCACCAGCCCGTATCAATCAAGCCAAATCCACTCAGCAGTTGGTCAATGCCAAGCGCCTGGCCTTGCGCATGGCCGTGCTGGCGCAGGTCCATGTCATCTCGAGCCAGTACCACAGCGCCGCCAAACAGTTTGAACGGGCCGACAAGTTGTGGAGCATTGAGCAGCGTCTGGCCGAGGCCTCTGGCAACCAGCAGCGCTCAGGCACAGCCAATGAGATCGAGCGCATAAGCGTCGAGACTTCGGCCATCAGTTCCGAGCTTCGTCGCTTCCAGACTTACGCCCAGTTGCAATCGATCTTTGGCAAGTTGCAAACCACTATCGGTGCCGACCCCATCTCCGGCCAAGTCGATGAGCTGACGCTCGATGGCATCTCTAAAGTGGTCCATCTAGGAACGCCGCTTGTTGGCGCAGCGCAATGATCCCGTACCACGCCGCGACGATTGCACTAGGCTGTTTCGTTTTGTCGGCAGCGACGGCCAGTGCCGTCGCTGCGATACCGACGCAGTTGGTGGCGGTGCAGTACACCACCGTGTCGGCAGAGTTGCCGGGCAAGATCGACCGCATCGCGGTCAAGGAGGGAGAGCGCTTCAAGGTGGGCCAGGAACTGGTCGCCTTCGATTGCGTCCTCCAGCAGGCCCAGTTGGACGAGGCCCAGGCCACCTTCGGCGCTGCGGAAAAGTCCAAGGAGGTACACGCACGGTTGTTGGAGTTGAATTCAGCCGGAACATTGGAAACTGAAAAGGCGGCATCGGATGCCGCCGTAGCGCTGGCCAAGCTCAATTCGGCCCGCGCCGTCACATCCAAGTGCATGATCGCAGCCCCGTTTTCCGGGCGCGTGGTCGAGCAGAAGGCACGCGCCCATCAGTACATTCAGGCCGGGCAGGCAATCCTCGATATTCTTGACGATTCGACGCTAGAGGCGGAGTTCATTATGTCCTCCGACGGGGTGCGCAGCATCAAGCTGGGCATGCCTATCCAGATAACAGTCGACGAAGTGAGAAAGAAATATCCGGCCAGAATCATCCGCATCGGAGCCAAAATCGATGCCGTCAGTCATACGATCAAGATCGTGGCCGAAGTGCGGGGCGACCATCCCGAACTGATCGCCGGCATGACGGGTCATGTCCAATTGGCAACGCCAGCAGCCGCAAGCAAACGGCCGGCGCCGGGGGGCATCCACCTTGAATGATCAGCCGCTGCTGGCTTTGCTCGGGCTTGAGGAGCACGCCCGCCAGGCCGGCAATTCGGCCGAATTGGCATTCGTCATGGTCAACGATAGTCGGGCGCTGGTGATTTACCGCCAGGCGGCATTGTTCATTGACGGCGAAGGACTAAAGGCGGTGTCGGGCGTCACCACCATCGACAGGGGTGCACCCTTCGTCCTGTGGCTGGAGCGGATGTTTCGCCATGAAATGACGGACAGCATAAGGCTGATCGGCCCCGAGACCGTGCAAGGCAGAGATGGCCAGGAATGGTTGGAGTGGCTGCCACCCTATGGGCTGATGATCCCGCTTAAGGACAGGAACGGGACACGGATTGGGGCGCTGTTGCTGGCCCGTGACGGCGAGCTTTGGGCCGACCAGGAAATCGCACTCTTGGGCCGAGCAGTGGATTTCTTCGCCTACGCGTGGATGGGGTTGCATCGGCCGTCGTCAGTCACACGCTGGCAGCGTCGCCTGACGGCCATTCCGAACTGGCGCAAGTTGCTGGTGGCGGCGGCCGTGCTGGCATTGCTGTTTCCTGTGCGACTATCGGTGCTGGCTCCAGCCGAGGTGGTGGCCCATGACCCGGCGGTTATCCGTTCGCCGCTGGACGGCGTAATCGAGCAGGTGCTGGTGCGACCCAACCAACAAGTCGCCAAGGGAGACTTGCTTTTCAAACTCGACCGCACAACCCTGATCGGCAAGTCGCAGGTGGCGCGCAAGGCGATCGCCACCGCCAAGGCAGAGCTCGACCAGGCCACCCAGCTATCGTTCTCCGACTCCAGGGCCAAGTCCCAACTGGCAATCATCCGTGCTCGCATCAATGAACGTTTGGCGGAAATGACGCAATTGGAGGACCTCATAGCCCGCTGCGAAGTCAAAGCGCCGCGCGCCGGCATCGCTGTCCTTGATGATCCGGCAGAATGGCAGGGACGGCCGGTCAACGTCGGCGAGAAGGTTCTCGCCGTGGCGTCGCCCAACGATGTCGAGCTCGAAGCCTGGCTGGCCCCGGCGGACGTCATCGCGCTGGCGCCGCATGGACCGGTTCGCTTGTTCCTCAATGCGGACCCGCTGTCACCCGTCTCGGCGCGGTTGCTGTATGTCACCTACGAGGCCATCGCGCAAGCGGACGGCACGCTCGGCTATCGGGTTCGAGCGGCCTTTGAGTCGGGACAGGACAGTCCGCGCCTGGGACTGAAGGGCACAGCGCGACTCGACGGCCGGCGCGTCGCGTTAATCTATTGGTTGGCACGCCGACCGATGGGCGTCATCCGAACCTTCCTCGGTATCTAGTGATGACGGCTGCCACACTCGAAGTGCCTCGCCTGCGCGAAGAACTGTCATTGCATTGCGGCCCGGCAAGTCTCGACGGCTCACCGACCTGGACCATCCGCGACCCGGTACGAAACCGCTATTTCCGCATTGGCTGGTCCGCTTTCGAGGCACTGTCGCGCTGGCAGGGCACTGCCAGCGAAGTGATAAATCGGGTACGCGCCGAGACGACTCTGGACATTGATGAGGACGATATCGGCGAACTCGCCCAATTCCTCGCCAGCAATCAGCTCATCCAGTCCAGTTCACATGGCGACACCCTGCGGCTGACCCAGCGCGCGGCGGCAGAGCAGGAATCGCGCCTGCAGTGGCTGCTGCACCACTACCTGTTTTTCCGCATTCCGCTGCTGCGGCCCGATCGGTTTCTCGCGCATCTCGTGCCCCTGGTGAGCTGGTTGGGTAGTGCCTGGTTCGGCTGGATAACGCTGGGAGCCCTGGGTGTGGGGCTGATGCTGGTGGTGCGCCAATGGGATTTGTTCAACGCAACCCTGGTCGAGACCCTCAGCCTGGAAGGTTTGCTCAGTTACGCCGTCGCCTTGTCTGCCGTCAAGGTCGTCCATGAATTGGCGCATGGGCTTGTCGCCAAGCGCTTTGGTTGCCGAGTACCCACCATGGGCGTGGCCTTTCTGGTCATGTGGCCGGTGCTCTACACCGACGTCAATGAGGTCTGGACCTTGCAGTCGCGCAGGCAACGTCTGCAGGTCGGTGCTGCCGGCATCGCCTCGGAGTTGGCTGTGGCGGCATGGGCCACATTGGCCTGGGCCTTCCTGCCTGAGGGGCCGCTGCGCCAAGGTGCCTTCATACTGGCGACGATCACATGGGTCAGTTCGGTCGCCATCAATATGAGCCCATTCATGCGTTTCGACGGCTATTACCTGGCGATGGATGCGCTGGAAATGCCGAACTTGCATCAGCGCAGCTTTGCCATGGCACGCTGGTGGCTGCGCGAAGCACTGTTCAGCCTGCGTGAACCGATGCCCGAAGAGAGCGGCGACGGCCGGCGCCTGGCCATGATCTTGTTCGCCTTTACGGTTTGGATCTATCGACTGGTGCTGTTTCTCGGTATCGCCGTGCTGGTGTACCACTTCTTTATCAAGGCGGTTGGCGTCTTGCTATTCGCCGTGGAGATCGGCTGGTTCGTTGTACTGCCGTTCGTCCATGAACTGAGGGAATGGGCCAAGCGGCGCGTCAGCATCATGCGCAGCAAGCGCTGGAGACTCCCGCTGCTGGGGCTGGGCTTGGCTGTTTTGATGGTGGCAATGCCTTGGCGTACCCACGTCGAGGCCCCCGCCATCGTCGCAGCCAAGACCGTCTCGCCGCTGTTCCTGCCCGCACCGGCTCGATTGGAGCGAGTGCGGGTCCAGCGCGGACAGCATGTGACCGCAGGCGAGCCACTGCTGCTCTTCGTCGCGCCCGATATTGCTGCCAGGCAGCGCATTCTTCAGGCACGGCTGGAGGGTAAGAAGGCCGAGGTGGAATATGCCCAGCTCGATCCTTACACCCGGGGCCGCCTTTCGATGCTGGTTGAGGAGATTGCCCGCCTGACCTCCGAAAAGGCCGCGCTCGATGCGGAGGCTCGGCGCCTGACCGTGACGGCGCCCCATGACGGCCAGTTCCTGGACCCTTTGCCCGATCTCACACCCGGCGCCTGGTTGTCGCCACACCAGCAGTTGGGGCTGATCCGCGCCGATGGCCAGACCGTTGCGGTGGCCTATTTTGCAGAAGCCGATGTCGCCCGTATCAAGGAAGGCGACGAAGCGTCTTTCATCCCTCTCGGTCTTGACCATCCGCGCATGCTTGGAGCCGTGATGTCGATCGACCGCAATCCGGCCAAAGTAATCACCGAACCTGCCCTGACATCGGTTCATGGCGGCGACATCCCGGTGCGAGCCGCAGGGCAGGCGCTGGTACCGCAAGGCGGTTGCTTTCGCGTGACGATTCGATTGGTCGGCATGCCGCCAGACCTGAAACTGACCGGGCATGTCATAGTCAGCGGCCTGAGCCAAAGTATCCTGCTTCGCCTCGCCAGATCGACGGCCGCCATATTGGTTCGGGAATGGGGCGCGTAAACACCTTTGGTAGTCCCATAGTCCAACTACGTGCTACGTGCTGACCCTCACTGGTTTCCGGTTGGGCTTGCGCTCAACCACGTGATAGGGCTTCCCGTGTTGCGTCAGCCTTCCTCTTCCATACATGCCATCGCCAAAACCCCGGTGGAACCACAGGGTGCTCTTCGCTTCCCCTGTGACAGCGGCCTTCCCCGTATTAACGCCGGGTCGGCGCGCCACTAAACCGTTTTCGAGGCCTGCTCAGCGTTCACTCACATTACGACCTCCATGTTCACCAGGTCCCTTTACAGAACCCTCAATACCAAAGGCTTTAACCGCTTCGTTACCTCCACGATCGCCGCTACCGGCTGGAGCGAAAGTTGCCGGGTGGGATTCGCACCCACTGAAAGACCGCGCCTTGGCACGGCGCACGTCAAACCTCGGCTAGGTCCGCTCGCGACGAGGGCGCCGCGCCTACAGCGCACCCGGAAAACCCCGGTACGGCTTTTCATATTTCGCCAGGATGTCGTAATAGATGCGCACGTTCTCGACAAAGGCCCTGGCCTCGCCACCACGCGCATAACCGTTCTTCAGCCCGGATGCCACCTTGGCATGGCTGAGTTGGGGCAGAACCTCTTTCATATCCTTCCATGTATTCGGGTTGCGCCCCAACTTTTGCGCAAGGGCACGCGCATCCTGCAGGTGACCCATGCCGATGTTGTACGCGGCCAGCGCCATCCAGATGCGATCCGGGTCGGTAATCTGCAAAGGCAAAGCCAACATCAGCGCATTGATATAGCGAGCACCGCCCAGGATACTCTCCAGCGGGTCCAGCCTGTTCTTCACACCCAACTGATCGGCGGTATCCTCCGTCAACATCATAATGCCGCGCACGCCCGTGCTGGAGACCGCTTGAGCGTCCCACTGCGACTCTTGATAGGCCACTGCGGCGAGCAGGCGCCAATCCATGTCGGTCTCCTCCTGCGCCCTGTAAAAACTGGGGGCCAGTGTGGGGAGCAATGTGCCCCTTTTCTCAAGCACGCCCAGCACATCCGCATCCAGCAGGCGCTGCACATGGCCGAAATAGCGTTCGCGCAAGCGTGCCAGTTCGCCGTTGTTTCCACTCCCCTGAAAATAATCCATCAACTTGCGTGCGAAGCCCGTCCCCATGCTCTGGCCGACCAACCAGGCCTGTGGCTGGCTGTCGCCCAGCGCGAAGGTGCGTGCCAAGGTCGGATGAAAGTTGCGCGCGATGTCAAAACTATCGGAATTCGCGACTGCGCAATCGCTCAAACCCAAGTCGACGCGCTCCATCAACTCCTCAGAATTGGGTACATTCATTTCCACCCAGGCCAGGCCGGGATAGCGCCGCTTGAGCAGGTTCAGACTCTCAACGTAGCCGCTCTGCGCCACCACTTCCAGACGCAGGCCGCTCAAGTCCGCCGGAGTGCGCGGAAGCGTCCGCCCCTGGCGGCAGACCACCCATTCTTTGACCTGTCCATAGACGGGCCCAAAGCGCAGGCTTTTCCTGCGATCTTCTGAAGAGCTCAACCCGGCCGCCGCGAGATGGGCCTGGCCCTTCTCCATGATCTCGAACAGTTTCGGCAGAGTCTCTACCAGCACAAAGCGCACCTTCCAACCTTGCTCTGCCGCGAACTGCACGATCAGGTCGTGTTCAAAACCCACCGCCTCTGATTTCGCGTTCAGGTAGTACGTGGTCGGGCTGTTCCTCGTCACCACCACCAACTCCCCCGAGTCTTCCGGCGCTGGAATGGACGCAGGTACGCACCCTGTCAGGCACCAGGCCAGCGCGGCGAACAACAGACCACCCCCGAGATAGTTGAACCAAGACAATTGCACCGAACGCGTTTCGACCTAATGAGAGAATGTGGGTAGAATGCCGTCCTTTCCTGCGCAAGGCTAGCCCTGACAGGAAATCAGACCCGGAGAGATGGCAGAGTGGTCGAATGCGCCGGATTCGAAATCCGGTTTGGTGCTTGCACCAACGGGGGTTCGAATCCCCCTCTCTCCGCCAGTAGTGCTTATAAGCCCATGATTTAATGGGTTTTTTTATTTTTTTGATATTTGACTATCAAGGCCACTATCAAAATACAGCTACGGTTGTATCCAGTGCGACCCATTCTGTCGTGTCTCGGGCCGATGATCACCACCATGATCAGTTACGTAACTTTCTGTCGCACATTTGGTTTCGAGTCTGATTTCACGGAAATCGTGCAGATGGGAATACCGTTTATCGTTCCCACGCTCCAGCGTGGGAACGCATCCCATGGCGCTCCAGCGCCCCGTAGTCTCGTTGCCTTGAAAGCCGTCGTGCTGGCGCAGATGCGTCCAGC
>CAISDD010000025.1 GCA_903883985.1 uncultured Pseudomonadota bacterium
GTGCGTGGGTGCGTAGCGGGTTCACCTGTGGGCGTGATCGAAGGCACAAACCGTCTATGTGGCCTCACGAAGGAAGCGGTCAACAGCAGAATGTAGGATCATGCTGCCAAGGCTTGTAGCGCAGCTTCCCAAATTTTCCGATCCGCAGGCAGACTCAGGATCGCGGCTAGTTGCCGGGCGCGCCAGGAGGCCCAGTTTCCAGGCGCGTCGATGCGGGCGTAACACGGGGAATCGGCACCGAAGTTGCGCGCCAGGTTGGCGGCGAAATCCTGGAAATGGGTTCTGGCCACCAGCAATGTTGCATCCTGGTTCCACCACTGGGCCGGATCGGCCAACAGCGTCTCCAGCAGAACGAGGCTATCCAGGATGGCGGCCTGCTTGACGCGGTATTTTTCCCGCATCTTGGCCTGCACCGCATCGAGTATTTCCGCTGCCACGGCCACTTCCGGCAGCCGTTCCGGGTAACCCAATTCGGTCAGACGCTGCATGGAAAACAACATGACGTCGCCATGGAACTGGCGCTCGAACTCGCCACACAGGTCGATGCGGTTTCGTTCGGTCACGACGCCGGGGCGGAACTCGGATTGCCCGGTGCCACCCAGGGCGCGCTTGTGCAGCATCGGCAGGTTGGCGGACACGAAGTGCTGCCCCATCTCGGCCTTGAGCAAGCGCCCCATGGTCGGCCCCGACATGCGCAGGCGCAGCGGTGCGTAAGGGATGAACCAGCGCAGCGCCTCGGGGCGGAACACATAGTTGCCCGTGTAGACGGTGCGTGCCGGGCGTGTGCCGGCTAGCGTGGATTCGTATTCAAACCAGGTGATGCGGGTGGGATGTTCGCCGTGAAAGAAGCTGTGCAAGCGCTGCGAAAAAGCCGCGAAGCAGGCTGCATTACCAGGCGCCCCATCGAGGGGGCAGCGATAACGATGGGCGTCTGCGGCCTGTTTGAAGCCGAAGAGGTCGGCCATGTCGTGATACGCCGCGTCTTCCGAGGCCGCCGCGACGGGCTGCCGGTAATCGCCATTCGGATCGGCAGCCGCCATTTCCTGAAGGAAGCCGATCACGTCTTCCAGGAAATTCCCAGCCATCACGGCAGGCGACACGGGTGGGTCGCCCACCACCTTGCCGGTGAGCACCTGGGCATCGCTGGCGGTGAATATCTCGTCGAGACGGTAGAGGAAGTTCACGGCGAGCACCTCCTGCCCACCCGACTCCGTAGCGACCTTCACCTTGAATTCCTGGTCGGCGTCCAAGGTGTAGTAGAGCCGCGGCTCCATGCTGCTGCCGAACATCTCGGCCAGCTTCAGATAGGCGATGTTGCGCATCATCGCCTGGCCCTTGTGGCCGAATGCCGTGCGTGGGTGGCAACCGACGATGGCGCCGAGATCCAGCGCGCCCAAGCGGTCCAGCAGCGCTGTCTGCTCGTCCAGGCCGAAATAATGGATGCCAAGCCCCTGGCGCTCGAAGCTGGCGGCGATCGCCCGGTTCTTCTCGATGTTCACGAGTTCGCTAGAGTCGTCGGCCAGGAGCACGCTCACCTTGGTCCAGCGGCCATCGGTCTGGCCGCCGTAAGCATAGGCGCGGCACAGATCGAGCAGGCTCTCCAGGCAGTCTTGCAGATGCAGCGGACTGTCCGCGACCGGGATGACGATGACGAAGCGGTGGCGCTTATCCTCTCCACCGGCTGCGATCAAGGCTTCCAGCCGGCGCCAGGCGGATTGATACGATTCCAGCAGGGCCACTTTGAACCCGTTCTGCCACAGGGCCGCCTCGAAGCGCTCGATGGCGGCCCGCTGTGCGGCGATCTGTGCCGCCAGATCAGCGCGCCGACAGGTAGCTAGGGAAGGCATCTTTATCCAGCAGGATTTCGATGAGGTTGATCGATCCCAGCAGATCATCCTGGGAGAAGAGTGCTGCGAGGTCGGCCTCGCGTTCGACTCTGCGATGTCGGATGCCAAAAGACTGGGCGAGCAGACGAAAATCCGGGTTGATGAAGTCGCAATCGATGTAGCGTTCGCCGTAGAGCTGGAATTGGTTCTTGCGGATCAGGCTCATGCTGGCGTTATTGATGACCACCACGTTGAGCGGTATCTGGTAGTTCACCGCCGTCATGATTTCCATGCAGCACATCTGGAAGCCGCCGTCTCCCAGGATGGCGAAAGTTGGGATGGCCAGGTCGCGGGTATGGAAGCGAGCGCCGATCGCTGCGGGAATCGCGTGTCCCAGGGAGGAGATGCCGGTGTTTGGGAAATAATGGTTGGCGTGCGAGACATCGAAATAGCGCTGCGCGAACACGATGTTGTCGTCGAAGATCATCGCGTCTTCCGGGAAACGCGCGGCCAGGCCGGCAAAGAACGCTTCCATCAGGCGAAACTGCGCGCATGCTGGCGGCTGCGGGGCGGCCTGACGATGTCCGGCCAGGCGTTCCAGGCGAGGAAGCGCGGCCACGCGGGCCGCACTGCGGCTGGAGGCATCGCATTCCAGGCGAGCCAGCAACTCGGTGAGCACTTCGCGGATATCGCCCTGGATCACCACGTCCGCCTTGAACACCTTGTTCAACTGGGCGGCATCGCGATCCACCTGTGCGACCCTTTTCCCAGCCAGTAGAGTGCTGTCCCAGAGGTAGCTGGTGCGCTCGTTGAAGCCGGCGCCGAGAAAGATCACCAGATCGGCCTGTTCAACGATATAGCGATAGGCGTCGCCATTCGAGGTCACGCCCAGGCAACCGAGCGAGAGGTGCGAGCCTTCGCTGACCACGCCCTTGGCCTTGAGGCTGGAAGCCACCGGGATACCCAGTGCTTCGGAGAGGCGCGAGACCACGCCGCGCGCGCCGGCCTGGATGGCGCCATAACCGGCGACGATGACGGGCACCTGGGCCGCCTCGATCAGCCGCGCCAGTTCCGCCACGGGGCCGCAGGGGGCGCGCTCGCTATGGCGCTCGCTATGGCGCTCGCTATGGCGCGGGATATGGCGCGGGATATGGAGGTGGTCGAGCAAGTCGGCGTCGACCATCTCCTTCTGCACGTTGTAGGGTATGGACAAGAGCACAGGGCCTGGGTCGCGCGCGTACAGGGCCCGCGTTGCCTGGTTGAGCACCTGGCCCAGGTAATCGCCACGCTCGATCAGCTTGTGATAACGGGTGA
>CAISDD010000026.1 GCA_903883985.1 uncultured Pseudomonadota bacterium
GACCATGGCCTGCACGCTGGCCTGCATCGCCTGCATCGAATGCGCCAGCACGCCGATTTCGTCACGGCTGTCGATATCGAGTTTGAAATTGAAGTCGCCCAGCGCCATCTTGTCGCTGGCCTCGACCAGCTTTTTCGTCGGTGCGGTGATGCTGCGCGTCAGTGCCCAGGCGGCGGCGAAGGCCAGGGACAGGGCGGCGGCGAGCAGGGAGAGGATCAGGGTACGGGTGTCGCTGGCGAGGATGTCCGCAGCCTCACCGGCCTTGGTCATCTTTTCGTGCTGGAACTCGATGAGGTTCTCGACTGCGTCGAAGTAGGCCTGCTGTTTGGGGCGAATTTCCTTGAAGATGAATTCGCTGGCCTCTTTTTTTTGTTCGTCATGGATCAGCGTGGTGAAGCGGGCCAGGGCGGATAGATAAGCGTCTCGCGACCCCTTGATCTTGCCCAGCAACTCGATCCCTTTCTCGCTCTTGACCAACTTATCGAGCTTTTCAAAGGCGCCAAGGTTAGCCTGATTCGCCTCGCTGGCGCGGCCCAGTTCCTTGTTTTGCACCGCCTTGTCATCGGTCAGCAGGGCATTGCGCAATGCCCGTGCGGCAAGGTTGATGTTGTCCTTGATATCCCCGGCCCAGACTGTCTTGGGATACAAGTCACTCACTATCAGGGTGATGTCGTCGTCCAGCGTGCTCACTCGCATAAGGCTGATCAGGGAAATGATCAGCATCAAAGCGACAATGATGCCGAAGCCTATGGCCAGCCTCACACCCAGCTTGAGGTTCTTGAACATCTTGGTTCTCCTTGTTCGGTTCATGTGTGCGCTCAGGCCGTCAGGCCCTGTCGCTCCGCCGCATGTTCCGCGACAGGTTTGATGGTGCGTGTAATCAGGGAAGGCACGTCGAGGACCGGTGCGACCTCGCCGTTGCCCAGGATGGGGGAACCGGCGACAACTTTGAGGTGGGCGAATACCCTAAGGGCTTGATGACGGTCTGGAATTCTGCCATGAGCTCGTCCACGACCAGGGTCGCGCGTTTGCCTGCTAGCGCACCACCACCACGCTCTGGCGACGGGGCGTCCTCATGACCGAATGGCAGGCTTGGGAGGATGAAAGGCGACGCTAGGCCACGAAGGTTGAGACAGCCACCCCGGAGGATAGTGACTACCTGTATCCGCTCGGCCTCGACCGATCCTGATTTGCCCGCCGCACGTCCGGAAACTGGGTGGAAGCACATGTACGGCTGGGTCAGCAAATCTGAGAGGGGCACGGCGTGCTGTATCGTTCGGCGCTGAGGGTCCCATCGACTGAGGGAATACATCATTAGATGAAACCTGTTTGTATTGACGGAACGACTTACAAATAGTGATCTAAGTCGTTGTTTCCTTGGTGGGTCGGGCGAGATTCGAACTCGCGACCAACGGATTAAAAGTCCGCTGCTCTACCGGCTGAGCTACCGACCCTGGAAAGCACGCGATTATTCATAATAATCGTCCCCGGGTCAACCAGCTTGTGAGCTCCGGGAAATTGACACTCCGTTGCTGTGCCAGTCAAGGATGACCTCGCTCGGCAACCTCCTGGTTAGCGGCGCGCGGGACGTTTCTTGTAATCGTTCATGAAGGTGACGAGGCGGTTCAAGCGCACCTGGCCGGGGATGAACATGACAATTTCACCATTGGGGTCATACACGTAGGATGTAGGGAAGAAGTCCACCGGGCCCACCTGGCGGTAGGGGCTGTCCAGATTTCTCCGGGCACCGCCTGCGATGACGGAGTGGATCGCCATGTTATGGCTTTTGGCGGTCTCGCCCACCACGCCTTCGTCGGGTCCGTAATCCAGACCCACCCCGATCACCACGAAGTCGCTGCGTTTGTTGAGATCATTGAGCGTAGGCAATTCCGCCCAGCATAGCGGGCACCAGGGGGCCCAGAAATTCACCAACACCCATTTCCCCTTGAAGTCGGAGAGTTGGACCGGCTTGCCGTTGACATCGGTGAACTGGAAGTTGATGGCTTTGACCGGTTCGTCCGCTGCACGCGCAACAGACACCAGCAAGGCGGCGCCGATCAGCAAGGTACTCAGCAATCTTTTCATCAGATAGACCCTTATTCATCCAGGCCTGCGTGACCACGTCAGGCTCATTCGGTTGTACATGCTAATGTCATGAATGCTGCCAGAGTATCAGTCGGAGCGCATGAGCAGAAAATACTGTAATTTCATTGTCAAGGCCGCACCGGCGACGATGCCGAAGAAGACGATGAAGGAACTGGCCGCGAGGGTCGAGATACCAGTCACCGCCTGTCCGATCGTGCAGCCCGCTGCGGCGATGCCGCCAAAGCCCATGAGCACCGCGCCCACGATATGCCTTAGCATGTCCTGGGGGGAATTGAAATATTCCCAGCGAAAGGAGCGGTTGAACACCGAGTAGACGAAGGAGCCGAGCATGACGCCGAAAACGCTGGCGACTCCAAAAGTCACATGCTTATCGCGCCAGTATGCCCACAAGTCCATGGTGTAGGCGATGGGCCCCACGAAGGTCATAGACTCCGCCAGCCTGGAATCCGTACCAAGATAGGCTTTTTCCATGAACTCGTTCTCCGCGTGGCCAATGTGGCCCGTGACATACCAGCCAGCCACCACCACCAGACCCACCACCAGGCCAGCTAGAAGGTTGTCGCCATTCTTGCGAAATTCTTCGTTGGCGAAGGAAAACGCCAGGATGACCGCGGCCAGAGACAGGGCCAGGAGTAGTGGGGCGGTCTTGTCGGTCATCCCCAGAAGACTGGGCAGGGTCTGCAACCCGGAGAGGTGCAGGGTGAAGATGTCGGCGCGCAACAACTTGTCCACGACCACGCGCAGTATGCCGTTCATGGTCACCAGGGCCGTATAGCCCAGGAACATGAACACCACGACGGATTTCAAATTGCCGCCGCCCAAGCGCACCAGGGTGCGCTGACCGCAGCCCCCCGCCAGGGTCATGCCTATGCCGAAGGTCAGGCCGCCCACCAGCGCGCCAAACCAGTAGACCGTGCCCCGGGCATAATAAGTCTGGCCGAGATCGAGATAGCCGTAGTAGACGAGAAGGTTAGTGCCCAGGATGGCAATCGCAATGGCAAGCAACCAGGCGCGCATCCGCCCCCACTCGCCCATGTTCACCACATCCGAAACGGCGCCCATGGTGCAAAAACTGGTCTTGTTGGCGACGTAACCGAAGATGAAAGCCAGTATGAACCCCAACCAGGCGATCGTCTGCGCAAGGTTATGCGTACCGAGCATCGTTTCCATCCCCACGTCTCCTGAGCTTGCGAAATGAACGGCGGATTATAGGAGTACTGGCGGAAAATACGCCGTGCTTAGTAACGCGTCGGGTCGGGGATGCCCGCTTCCAGGAAACCCTGGCGGCGCAGGCGGCAGGAGTCGCAGCGACCGCAGGCTAGTCCGGTGGCATCGGCCTGGTAGCAGGAAACCGTCTGCGAGTAATCCACGCCCAGTCGCCGCCCCAGGAGAATGATCTCGGCCTTGGTCAGGTTGATCAGCGGGGCTCGCACCTGGATAGGTCGGCCTTCTACGGCGCGCTTGGTGGCGACATCCGCCAGGCGCTGGTAGGCGGCGATGAATTCGGGACGGCAGTCCGGGTAACCGGAATAGTCCAGGGCATTGACGCCGATGTAGAGGGAGTCGGCATCGAGCACCTCGGCCCAGCCCAGAGACAGCGACAACATGATGGTGTTGCGCGCCGGCACGTAGGTGACGGGGATGCCACAGCCCGGGGTTTCCGGTACGGCGATGCTGCTGTCGGTAAGCGCGGAGCCCCCGAATGGCCCCATGTCCAGGTGCATGACGCGGTGTTCCCGCACCCCCAGTTGCCTGGCAACGATGGCCGCAGCGGCCAGTTCGGCGTGGTGGCGCTGGCCGTAATCCAGGCTCAGCGCATAGCAGTCGTGCCCTTGGTCGCGTGCCACGGCGAGGATGGTGGTGGAATCCAGGCCGCCCGAGAGCAGCACCACCGCGCGTTGCCCAGAATCGCTCATCGCCCGCGCGCCTCATGCCACAACAACTTGTGCATCTGCACCTGTAGGCGCACGGGCAGTCCGTCCCGGAGAATCCACTCCGCAAGTGCGGTCGGCTGCAACAGGCCCCAGGCCGGTGAGAACAGCACCGGGCAACGCGCGGCGATACCGCGTGCTAGCAGCGTGTCCCGCGCCCAGAGATAATCAGATTCGCCGGTGAGCACGAACTTCACTTCATCGCGCGGGGTGAGCAAATCCAGATTGCTCCAGAGGTTGCGCTCAACCTCGCCCGATCCGGGTGTTTTCACATCGACGATACGCGCCACCCGTGCATCTACCGGGCCGATATCGAGGGCGCCACTGGTTTCCAGGGAGACGTCACGGCCGGCATCGCACAGCACACTCAGCAGGTCGTGGCAGCCCTTCTGGGCCAGCGGTTCGCCACCGCTGACGGTGACGTGGCGCGTGGGGTAGGCGAGTGCCTGCGCCAGGAGAGCGTCCACCGTGCGCCATTCTCCGCCCTGGAAGGCGTATTCGGTGTCGCAATAGCCGCAACGCAGAGGGCAGCCGATCAGACGTATGAATACGCTGGGCAGGCCGACTCGGCTGGCCTCCCCCTGAAGCGAGAAGAACACCTCGCAAACGCGCAGTCGCCCAGCCATCAATTAAGCGTGGCGAGTAGTTTCTTGGCGGTGATGGCCGCCTTGCTCGCGGGATATTTGGCCATCAACTGCTCCAGCATGGCCCGAGCCTGGGGAAGTTCGTTCGACTGTATCCTTGCCCGAGCCAGTGAGATCATGGCGTCGGGTGCTTTGGGGCTGTTCGGATACTCGCTGATCAGCCGTTGGTAGGAATTCGCCGCACCGGGAAAGTCGCCCAGGTTAACCTGAGAAAATCCCATCCAGTAGACCGCGTTGGGAGCCAGGCTGCCGCTCGGGTACAGTGACAGGAAGGCCTGCATGGACTGAACCGCGTCCTTGTACTTGCCGCCCTTGACCAGGGTGTGTGCGGCTGCATAAGCACGCGACTCGGCATCGCTGTCGATGGTGGGAGCTGCATCCGGTGGTATGCTGGATAAAGCCTGCGCCGGTTGCAGGTGTATCGTATCGGCCAGCGCGAGCGCCGGTCGGCTCGCCATTTCCTTGACCTGATTGATGCGCGTATCGAGATCGACGAACAGATCCTTGACCCGCTTCTCGGCGAGGTCCATCTGGTAGGACTGTTCCTCCTGATTTCCACGCAGGCGGGCAATCTCGGCCTTCAAGGCTTCGACTTCGTTGAGCAACCCGATTACGCCCTGGTTCTGCAACTGCGACTCCAGGTGCGCGATCCGCTCCTGCTGCCCCTGTAAGGATTTCTGCAATTCGCCTGCACGCACCAGCGCATCCTCCGCGGGGCCTGCGTGGGCGCAGGTAGCAGCGCCGAGCAGAGCAACGATATAGGCCGTTCGTAACATCTTGGTCATCAAGGTTTCCTCAGAAAGATTCACGCGCACTCATTCGCCCTGGTAAAGGATCTCGGTACGGCGGTTCTGCTGCCATGCCGCTTCGTCATGTCCTTCGGAGAGCGGCTTTTCTTCGCCCATGGAAACGGCTTCCATCTGGCCTTCCGGAACGCCTAGCAGATTCAGTGCCTTGAATACGCTTTCCGCGCGCCGCTGTCCGAGTGCCAGGTTGTACTCCCGGCTGCCGCGTTCGTCGGTATTGCCTTGCAGGATCGCCCTGGCGCTGCTGTTGGTTTTCATGTATTTGGCATGCGCTTCGAGCATGGCGTGGAATTCGTCACGGATCGCGGCGCTGTCGTAATCAAACTGAACGCGCCGCTTCGACAGCAGGCTGGCGGGATCCTTCATATCCGCCTGATTCATGCCGCCGCTGTAGGGCAGAATTGCCGCATCCTGCACACCTCCGGATTTGGCCGTGGCGCCAGTATCCGCCGCCTTGGCAGCGGCCTCCGCCGCCTTGGCCTCGGCCAGGCCCATGACATCGGTGCTGGGCGCCACCAAGCCACGGGTCTCCACGGCTACGCCGGACCTGCCCGCAGCCGGAAGGGGCAGGCTAGACGAGGTTGAGGTGGCATCTGGCGGTTTGCCCATGGTTTCCACCAGAGGCTTGTCTGCGACGAATTTCGTCTCCGTGGCGGTGACGCTGCGATCCTCGATGCTAGCCACTTTGGACGGGGTGCCGGAACATCCCGCCAGCAAAGCGGCAAGCAGCACGGGGAAAAAGAGTGATTTCATGGGTAAGCCTCGATCGAGAATTGCAATGTTGAAAAAATATTTCATCGCCCCCAGGCCGGTTCACGTAGGTCGCCGCCTTGCGAGAGGCGTTGCCGAATCTTGCCATCGATGCTGACCGTGGCCAGAACCCCACGACCTTGCACCATCGTGGCATAGAGCAACACTCTGCCATTGCCAGCGAAACTGGGTGACTCGTCCTGCGTGGAATCGGTTAGCACCTGCAACTGGTGGTTGTTCAAATCCATCACCGCGACATGGAATTGGCTGTCGCGGCGGTGTATGAAAGCCAGGGTACGGCCGTCGGGTGAGAGTGCCGGCGAAACGTTGTAGTTCCCCTCAAAGGTGACTCGATTGACCTTACCGGTGGACAAGGATTCGCGATAGATCTGTGGCGAGCCGCCCCGGTCGGAGGTGAAATACAGCCACAGCCCGTCCGGACTGAACTCCGGTTCGGTGTCCAGCGCGCCGCCCTGGGTGAGCCGGGTGGCGTCGCCGGTCAGCAAGTCGAGCGAATAGATCTGCGAAGTCTCGTCCTTGGACAGTGCCACGGCGAGGCGGCGACCATCCGGTGACCAGGCGGGCGCCGAATTCGAGCCGCGAAACTTTGCCACTGCCCGGCGGTAGCCGTCGGCCAGGTTCTGCACATAGACGACTGGCTTCTTGTCCTCGAAAGAGACATAGGCCAGGCGCCGACCATCGGGCGACCAGGCGGGAGAAATGAGGGGTTCGGGTGAAGAAGTCACGGTGACCGCGTTCTGGCTGTCTGCGTCCGCCACCTGGAGTTCGTAGTGTCCATGGTGCTTGACGATATAGGCGATGCGTCCCCCGTAGGCCCCAGGCTCGCCTAGCAATGCCTGGTGCACGGCATCCGAGATGCGGTGTGCGACGCCGCGCAGGCCCGCTCGGGTGGTGGTGTAGGACAGGGCGCTCAGGCGCGTTTGACGCACGGGGTCAAACAGCCAAAAGCGGACTTCGACACGCTCTGACCCCTGCGGCTTGATCTGGCCGACCACCACGGCATCAGCGCCAAGCGCTTTCCAGGGAGCCAGTGGCAGCGACTCTGGGTCGGCGGGTAGGCCCGAGACCGTCGAGGTATCCAGCAACTTGAAATAACCGCTACGGCCCAGATCACCCGCCACCACCAAGGCAGGATCCGAAGTGCCTGAGGCCAGTTCTGGCGCGACCAAAAAGGGCAGGATCGCGATGGGAATCCGGTTGGTGGCTCCGCCGACGATCTCGATAGTCATCGCGGCCTGAGACGGCGGAGCAAGGAGGCACAGCATGAGGAGAAAGAAGCGAACAAGCATAGGGTGTACCGAGTGTGATGCCACGAATGTTAACAGGCTCCTAGTCCCCCGCCACAGTATCCTCCTTCGGCCGGAATCGCAGGATCAGCCCTTCGCGAAACGCCGCTGCGGCGTCATGGTCGCTGGGCAGCGGCAGTGGCGAGGCCTTGCGTATGGCGCGCTCCACTTCCTGGTCATAGGGTGCTTGTCCACTGCTGCGCCGCTGCACGATGCGCAAGACCTCGCCGTTCGGCAAGAGGATGACCAGGTAAACCGCTTCCGGATTGCCGACCAGATTCCGCGGCAGGATTACATAGGACTGGATGCGACTGCGGATACGCTCCTGGGCTTCACGGATGAGGCTCGCCTTGCGCCCCGCCAGGTTCTGCTGCTTCTGCAAGGCGCCACGCAGTTGGCTGTCCTCGGAATCCAGTTCTTCGCGTGCCTGGCTCGTGAGTTCCTGTTCAAGGAGGCGGCGCTCCTTGGTGCGGCGCAACTGTTCGAGTCGGGTAGCTTGCGCGGCAGCCTGCTCCTGGGCGAGGCGCGCGGCTTCCTGGTGCTGCGCCTCCTGGGCGAGGCGCGCGGCTTCCTGGTGCTGCGCCTCCTGGGCGAGGCGCGCAGCTTCCTGGTGCTGCGCCTCCTGGGCGATGCGCTTCTTCTCTGCGCGCTCCAGGGCGATGTCTGGTTTGATCTCCGCCGGCTTAGGTGTGCTCTCTACTTGTGGCGGTGGCGGCGCTGGAATCGCCACTGGCGGGCGCGGTGCGGGCGCCGCCGGCAAGGCGTTCCACAGTTCGGCTTCCACCGGCCGAGGGGGCAAGGTTTGCCACGAGACGCCGATAAACAGCAAGACGAGCAGCAACCCATGCGCCAACAAGGACATGCCGCCGGCGGAAACATGCTGGAGAGGACCGGCCCGAGTCATCGATGCTCAGCGCTGCGCCGGCTTCACCAGGAGACCGACGTGGGCCACACCCAGGGATTGCAGGGCATCCATCACCTGCATCACCATCTCGTAGCGTGTTCCCTTGTCGGCGGAAATCACCACCGCCTGACCAGGGCGCAGGCGCGCTCGCACATCCGCGCGCAGCGCCGACGCCGCGACCGGTTGCCCGGGGGCGTTTACGCTGCGGTCACGCAACAACAGTCCACCGTCCTCGCGCACTACGACTTCCAGGGGTGCGTTGGGTGCCCCTGCGCTTTTGCCCATGCTGGGCAGGCTCACCTGGGAGGGATTGATGAAGGGCGAGGTCACCATGAAGATCACCAGCAGCACCAGCATCACGTCGATATAAGGCACGACGTTGATCTGGTTGATGGCCTTGCGAGTGCGTCGCGGAATCATCAGCGCCCCACTTCCTGTTCAAGGATGTTGGAAAATTCCTCCATGAAGATGTCGTAGCGGTTGGCCAGACGGTCGATTTCATGGGTGAAGCGGTTGTAGGCGATGACCGCGGGTATGGCCGCGAACAGGCCGATGGCGGTGGCGATCAGCGCCTCGGCGATGCCTGGTGCCACCTGTGCCAGGGTGGTTTGCGCCGCATTGGACAGGCCGATGAAGGCATTCATGATGCCCCAGACGGTGCCGAGCAGGCCCACATAGGGAGACACCGAGCCCACCGTTGCCAGGAACGGCAGGTAGGACTCGACCTGGTCCATCTCCCGTTGGTAGGCGGCGCGCATGGCGCGGCGTGCGCTTTCCACCACGGCCGTGGAAGGCACACCTAGGTCGCGTTTGGCGCGGAACTCGCGCATACCGGCCCGAAACACTTCCTCCAGGCTACTGCGCCTCCCCTCCTCATCGACCCGTTCGAGTATCTTCTTGTGGCCACCGCCCCAGAAATCCTTTTCGAACGACTCCGCTTCCAGCCTTTCGCGGCGCAGGGTGAACAGCTTCTCGAAAATCAGCCACCAGGACATCACCGAGGCGAAAAGCAGGAGCAGCATCACCGCTTTCACCACCAGGCTGGCCTGAGCTACGAGCATGATGAACGACAGGTTGTTGTGAGTAGCGAGTTCCATCAGGGTCGTAATTTTTCGGTGACGAAGCGGGGGATTCTAGCCGGACGAAAGCCCACGGGCTCGACGCTGGCCACTCGTACTCGTGCGCTGAGTAGGCGCTCACCGTCGCGCAGGACTTCCTGCGTCATCACCAGGCTGGCACGCCCGAGTTCACTCAAGTGACTGCGCACCAGCAGACGGTCGTTGAAGCGGGCAGGGCGAAGGTAATCCGCTTCTACTCGCCGCACCACGAAAAGCACACCGGCATCCAGCGCCAGCCGGTCCTGTTCCAGTCCGAGAGCGGACAGCCACTCTGTGCGCGCCCGTTCCAGGAATTTCAGGTAATTGGCGTAATAAACCACGCCACCCGCATCGGTATCTTCCCAGTAGACACGCACCGGCCAGTCGAAAGAGGAGACGTCGTTCATCGTCACGTCAACAAATCTGCCTCGACCCCGGGCTGCATCAGGCCGAAATGCCGCCATGCCAGGGGTTGCGCGACTCGCCCGCGGGGAGTGCGAGCGAGGAAGCCTTGCTGAATCAAATAGGGTTCCAGCACATCTTCGATGGTGTCCGCCTCCTCGCCGATTGCCGCTGCCAGGTTATCAAGGCCCACCGGGCCGCCGGAAAATTTTTCCAGCATGGCGGAAAGCAGTTTGCGGTCCATCACGTCCAGGCCCAGGCTGTCCACTTCCAGCATTTTCAGGGCGGCATCCGCCACCGCCACATCGACCTCACCGTTCGCCTTCACCTCGGCGTAGTCGCGCACCCGGCGCAACAGCCGGTTGGCGATGCGCGGTGTGCCACGGGAGCGGCGGGCGATCTCGAATGCACCCGCCTCAGAGGTCTCCACGCCCAGCAGGCGCGCCGAACGGCTGACGATCAGGCGTAGTTCTTCCGGCGTGTAAAACTCCAGGCGGGCGACGATCCCGAAGCGGTCACGCAGCGGATTGGTCAACATCCCTGCGCGCGTGGTGGCGCCTATCAGGGTAAAAGGCGGCAAATCCAGCTTCACGGAGCGCGCTGCCGGACCCTCGCCGATCATGATGTCGAGCTGATAATCCTCCAGGGCCGGGTAGAGGATTTCTTCCACCACCGGGGACAAACGGTGGATTTCGTCGATGAACAGGACGTCTTGCGGTTCCAGGTTGGTGAGCAGCGCGGCCAGATCGCCCGCCCGTTCCAGCACCGGGCCGGAAGTCATGCGCAGATTGACCCCCATTTCCCGCGCCACGATGTGGGCCAACGTGGTTTTACCCAGGCCGGGTGGGCCGAACAGAAGCACATGGTCCAGCGCTTCCTTGCGATTCTTCGCTGCGGTGATGAAGATTTCCAGTTGTTCGCGCGCCCGCGCCTGGCCGACATATTCGGACAGACGTTGCGGCCGCAGCGCCCGCTCGGCGACTTCTTCTTCCCGTGAAGCCGGGATGGGGGCGATCAGGCGATCCGCAACGAGATGGTCGGGTTCGAGCATGGTGACCTATTTCCGCGCCAGCAGTTTCAGTGCCTGGCGGATGGAATCCTCCAGGCTCAAGCCTTCGGGCAATTGCTTCAAGGCGGGCATGGCCTCCTTGTCCGAATAACCCAGGGCCAGAAGCGCGTTGAGCGCATCGCTGGCCACGTTCCTTGTCACCAGGCCGGCGGCTTGCGGCAGAGCATCGGCGAGTTTCCCCTTGAGTTCGAGCAACAGGCGCTCGGCGGTTTTTTTGCCTATGCCCGGTACCCTGACCAGGTAACCCGCATCCTGCAAAGCGATGCAGTTCGCCAGGTCGTCCACGGAGAGGCCGGAGAGTACCGACAAGGCGAGCTTGGGCCCCACCCCGGAGATGCGGATGAGCTCGCGGAAGGCCGCGCGTTCCTTCTGAGTGAGAAAGCCGAACAACTGCTGTACATCTTCGCGCACCACGAAATGGGTGCACAGGCTCACCCGCTCGCCGCAGGCCGGCAGGTTATAGAAAGTGCTCATCGGCACATCCACCTCGTAACCCACACCGCCGGCGTCCACCAGGATCTGCGGCGGCAGCTTTTCCAGCAGCACGCCTGTCAATCGTCCGATCACTTGAGGCTCCAGGCCAGGACCAGGCCCAGCAGCACCGGTTGTAGATGCGCGGCGGCTATGGTCATCTGTATGGCAGGGGTCAACTGCGCCGGATCGGCTGCGTGTCGTGACAACATGCGCCCGGCCTTGAGTGCGGGCAGCAGGGCCAGCAGGGAAAGCAAAGCCAGCTTAGGCAGATATCCACCGGCCACCAGCAGAAGCAGACTGGTGGCGGCGGCCAGGAGTACCAGCCAGTAGCCGCGCGCGGCGGCGTCCGGCGTCAGGCGCGCCACCCAATGCAGCTTGCCAGCCTGGATGTCGGCGGCGCGATCCGGAAACTGGTTGATATAAAGGATGTTGGTCACCAGGAGGGCGTAGGGCAGGCCGATCAGCCAGGGCTTGGGCGAGAGGGCGCCGCGCTGGACGAAGTCCGCGCCGGCGACGATGAACAGAAAACCCGTCGCCACGCAGATTTCGCCGAATCCACGACTGTTCAGTTTCAGCGGCGGTGCAGAGTAGGCCCAGCCGATCACCAACCCGCAGAAGCCGATCCAGAACAGCCCTGCGCCGCGCGTCTCGATCAGCCAGAGGCCGCCGGTGGTCCCCGCAGCAAATAAAAGGAGGCCGTAGGCCAGTGTCTGGCGCGGCGACAAGACCCCGTTCTGGATGAAGCGCGAGCCACCGGTGAAGGGAAACAGGCGATCCACGTTGGCCGCGTCGCTGCCGTTTAGATGGTCGTAGTAATCGTTGAGTACGTTTACGCCCGCCTGGGTCGCCACCGCCAGAAGCAGGGTCAGCAAGGCCAGTGGCCAGGAAAAGGATGTGTCCAGGGCGGTGGCGAAACCGAGCAGACAGCCGGCCAGGGAGATGGTGAGAAACGCCGGCCGTGTCGCCAGAAAATAGCGTTTGACCGGATTCTCCAGGGCCGCAGGCGAGGGTTCGAGTGGCAGCGTCGCGTGGTGGCTCATAGCATCCTCCCCGCACGGCGACGGCGCGATACGGTCATCAGGCCGGCCAATCCCATCCCGCCATGGGCATGGCAAATCGCGCAAGCCAATGCGTCGGCGGAATCCGAGCGTGGTTCGGCGGGGAGATTTAGGAGTCGTTTGACCATGTGCATCACCTGCTGTTTATCTGCGTGACCGTTTCCCACCACCGCCTGCTTCACCTGCAAGGCGGTGTATTCGAACACCGGCTGTCCGGCCGAGGTCAGCGCGGCGATCGCCGCCCCGCGCGCTTGGCCTAGCAACAAGGTGGACTGTGGGTTGACGTTGACGAATACCTTCTCGATAGCGGCGACCTCGGGCCGGAACAGCGCCAGCACTTCCATCACCCCGTCGAAGATGATCTTGATGCGCCCGGGGAGTTCCCCGGTTTCGGTGCGGATCACGCCACTGGCGACGTAAGTCAGCGTTTGGCCGATCTTGTCGATGACGCCGTAGCCAGTGATCCGCAGGCCGGGATCGAGTCCGAGCAATCTTATCGGTGAGGCCTGAGGCGAGAGCCGAGTGAGGGAAGGCACCACGGTCTCCCGTGACGGCTTCGGCAAGCCATCCATCACTCCGGCAATATCGCCGAGGTGAACACTTCCTGGACGTCATCGAGGTCATCGAGCATGTCCAACATCTTGTTGAACCTCAGCACATCGTCGCCGCTGACCTCGGTCTCGTTAAGCGCTTTCATCGCGATTTCCGCCATCACCGTGGTCAAGCCGGCGGCGTCGAGCGCCTCCTTCACCGTAGCCAGATCATTGTTGGGGGCGGTGAGGACTTCGATGGAGCCGTCTTCATGCGTGATCACGTCTTCTGCGCCAGCATCCAGGGCAACTTCCATCACCCGGTTCTCATCCGCGCCGGGAGCAAGGATGATCTGGCCGCAATGCTTGAACTGAAACACCACGGACCCATCAGTCCCCAGGTTGCCGCCACATTTGTTGAGCGCGTGGCGCACATCGGCCACGGTACGCACACGGTTGTCGGTCAGGCAGTCGACTATTAACGCGGCGCCGCCGGGGCCGTAGCCCTCGTAACGGATTTCCTCGTAGTTCACGCCCTCCAGTTCACCGGTACCCCGCTTGGTGGCGTTCTCGATGTTGTCCTTGGGCATGGACTCCGCCTTGGCCTTCTCGATCGCCAGGCGCAGACGCGGGTTGAAACTGGGGTCGCCGCCACCCATGCGCGCGGCGACCGTGATTTCCTTGATCAGCTTGGTGAATGCCTTGCCCCGCTTGGCGTCCTGACGTCCTTTGCGGTGCTGGATGTTCGCCCATTTGGAATGTCCTGCCATAACGATGCATTTCCTTTTGTATTCGGTGACTTGCCGCTGATGTCCGGATGCGGCCGCGGGGAAAAAGTACCAACTGCCCACGGGCGCTAGTATCCCACCAAACACACCGAGGAAAACACAGCCGGCGTCGAGAAGCAACAGGCCGGGCGTGACGCAGAAACGGACCTTCGTCCAGGGCCTCGAAATCGATCTCGGCCAGGAGCGCTGAACCTGGGCCGTTGGCCCAGGCTGGGATGGTGCTGCGGCTTTGGCGCGAAAATGGCCAACCGATGCCATCCCAGCCAGGGGTAACGCCCCCTGGAAAATTGAAACCGACATCCATGAGGGTTGAAAGCCCGTCCCATCCTCATCACCATGCCGCAATCGCTTTCTCGAAATGGCTAAAGACCCAATTCCCGAAAAGAGGGCCAGGCGCATTCCGGAATTTACCGATTAAATCCCGGCCTGGATCAGGAAAACTGCCTGTGGTCAGGACGGTTGCAATGCCTAGTCGGCGCCGCCGGCTTTCTTCAGGCGGCGGTACAGGGTGTTGCGACTGATGCCGAGTCGGCGCGCAGCTTGCGACAGGTTGCCGCGGCTTAGGTCGATGGCTCGGCCGATGGCCGTGGCAGAAACCTCTTGCAAATTTTCGGAAGTGGTCAGGATCTCACGGGCGCGCGGACCGTGCAGATCCTCGGCCAGATCGTCGGGCAGGTGTTGCCAGTCGATGTGGTGCTCATCGCGCTCGATCAGGGCGCAGGCGGTGCGCAGTGCGTTGACCAACTGACGCAGGTTTCCCGGCCAGGCGAAATCAGCGAAGGCTGCGGCCAGGCCCGCATCGAGCGCAATGCGTCGGCCGGGCAGCAGTTCTTCGAGGAGATGTTTGAGCAAGACGGGGAAGTCTTCGCGTTCACGCAGGGCCGGCAGCATCAGGGTCAAGCCGTTGATGCGGTAATAGAGATCGGCGCGGAAGCGGCCGGCTTGCATCTCGATTTTCAGGTTGCGATGGGTGGCGCAGATCAGGGCAAAGTCGACCGCCACCGTCTTGCCGCCACCCAGAGGCGTGATCTTGCGTTCCTGCAGGACACGCAGCAGACGGGTCTGCATGGACTGCGGCATATCGCCGATCTCGTCCAGGAACAAGGTGCCGCCCTGTGCTTCGCGGATGCGGCCTGGTGAGCCCTCACGGCGTGCGCCGGTAAATGCACCCGAGACGTAGCCGAACAACTCGGCTTCGATCAGATTTTCCGGCAGGGTCGAGCAATCGACCGCGATGAAGGGCTGGTTGCGACGAGATCCGGATTGGTGCATGGCGTTGGCGAAGACCTCCTTACCGACCCCGGATTCGCCCTGCAATAGAACCGGTATAGGCTTGTCCAGCACCTTGCGCGCCTTGTTGATGGCCGCCGTGATGTGGCGGCAGCCCATGTCGAGCGCGGCCAGGGCATCGCTCGGTTTGGGTAGCGGCGTCGGCGCGGGCGGCGACAACACCACACGGCGCGCCATGCGACTGGTTTCCACGCGTACGAACAACAGTCCGCCTTGGCAAGTCGCCTGCCGCACCAGCATGGGTTCGTTACCGTGATGATGGCCCCAGTCGACCAGCTCGGACAGGCGCAGGTGGAATACCCGTTCCATGGGCCTGCTGCCCAGGTCGGCGCTACTCAGGCCGAGCATGCGCATGGCGGCCGGATTGGCGCCGACGATCAGGCCGAAGTCGGAGAGTGCGACCACGCCTTCGGTCAGGGTGCCGATTCCTTCCGCCAGGGTATGAAAACGCAGGTGAACGCCTTGATAGGCTTCGAACAGGCGGTTCTCGATCATCTGGGCGGCAGTGCGTACCAGGCAGAAAGTGTGCGGATGGCGACGACGCTGATCTCCGGAGATGTCCAGTACGCCCAACAGACGGCCATCGGGTGCGACCACGGTGGCAGCGGCGCAAGTGAGAAAACCGTTTTGCTCCAGGTAGTGCTCGGCGCCGTTGATCACCACGGGAGCCGCCTCGGCCAGCGCCGTGCCTATGGCGTTGGTGCCGCGGTGGCGCTCGTTCCAGGAAGCACCCGGCGCCAACGCCACACGTTCGGAGCGATCCAGGAAATCGGCATCGCCCACAGCTTGCAACAGGATGCCGTGAGCGTCGGCCAGGATCACTACGCTGCCGCTACCGCGGGTCTGAGCATAGAGGTATTCCATCACGGGTCGGGCATGGGAAATCAATTCCTGCTGGCGGCCGATGCTTCTGGCGAGCTGGAACGAGTTCAGATAGTGAGCCTCGTAGGTGCCCCCGACCGGCGCCAGGCCGGCTTCCTGGCTGCGCACCCAGGACCGGGCCACGACCAAACCTACCGGCGCGCCGCTGGGCAATTCGCCGCTTTCAAACAACTGATTGCGCGCCTGGCGCAAGGCCGTAACAGACCCTCTGGGTAGCGTATTGAGCATCGTGACGACTCCAACAATTTCGTTACGTACTACAAATCTTCGGACGGAGCGCAAGGCCAGCGCTTGGTGGGTGGGGTTGTGTCACTTTGGGACGGTGTGCCATATTGACACGTGCCAGCGCCGGCCGCAAAGCCTCACGGTAAATTCCGTTCCATATATATATCAATGAGTTATAGGATTGAGTTGCGATGGCACGGTCCTTGCTTTGAGTTTATTGATTGCTGCGCAGCGATCACGACGCACTACCCCCCACACGAAGGAGACAACATGATTTATGCCGCACCCGGAAGCGCCGACGCGCTGGTTCATTTCAAAGCCCAATACGACAACTTCATCGGTGGTAAGTGGGTTGCGCCGGTCAAGGGTGAATACTTCGATGTGGTCACACCGATCAACGGCTCCATCTTCACCAAGGCTGCCCGCTCGGGTGCCGAAGATGTCGAGCTGGCGCTGGATGCGGCGCACGCTGCCGCCGACTTGTGGGGAAAGACCTCGCCTGGCGAGCGCGCCAACGTGTTGCTCAAGATCGCCGACCGCATGGAGGCCAACCTCGAACGGCTGGCTTACGTTGAAACCGTGGACAACGGCAAACCGATCCGTGAAACCCTGAATGCCGATATTCCGCTGGCACTCGATCACTTCCGTTACTTCGCCGGTTGCGTGCGCGCCCAGGAGGGCGGCATCAGCGAGATCGACGAGAATACCGTCGCCTACCATTACCATGAGCCGCTGGGCGTGGTCGGTCAGATCATCCCGTGGAATTTCCCGATCCTGATGGCGGCGTGGAAACTCGCCCCAGCTATCGCTGCGGGTAACTGCGTGGTGCTGAAGCCGGCGGAATCCACCCCGATCAGCATCCTTATCCTGGCCGAGCTGATCGCCGACCTCGTGCCGCCGGGCGTGCTCAACATCGTCAACGGCTACGGACGCGAAGCCGGCATGCCGCTTGCCACCAGCCGCCGCATCGCCAAGATAGCCTTCACCGGCTCCACCACAACCGGTCGCGTCATCGCCCAGGCCGCCGCGAATAACCTGATTCCGGCGACGCTGGAACTTGGCGGAAAGTCGCCCAACATCTTCTTCGCGGATGTCATGGACGCGGACGACGGCTTCCTCGACAAGGCCATCGAAGGACTGGTGCTGTTCGCCTTCAACCAGGGCGAGGTCTGCACCTGTCCGTCGCGCGCCCTGATCCAGGAGTCCATCTACGAAAAGTTCATGGAGCGCTGTCTGGCCCGCGTCGCGGCGATCAAGCAGGGCAATCCACTGGACACCGACACCATGTTGGGTGCTCAGGCATCGAAGGAGCAGATGACCAAGATTCTGTCCTACCTCGATCTGGGGGTGCAAGAAGGTGCCCAGGTGCTGATCGGTGGCGCCCAGGCCGATGTTGGCCAAGATCTGAATGGCGGCTATTACGTGCAGCCTACCCTGTTCAAGGGCCACAACAAGATGCGCATCTTCCAGGAAGAGATCTTTGGGCCGGTGTTGGCCGTGACCACGTTCAAGGACGAGGCCGAAGCCCTGGCCATCGCCAACGACACGCTCTATGGCTTGGGTGCTGGCGTCTGGAGCCGCAACGGTAACGTGGCCTATCGCATGGGCCGCGCCATCAAAGCCGGTCGAGTGTGGACCAACTGCTACCATGCCTATCCGGCACACGCGGCCTTCGGTGGCTACAAGGAATCCGGCATCGGCCGCGAGACCCACAAGGTCATGCTCGACCATTACCAGCAGACCAAGAATTTGTTGGTCAGCTATGCGGAGCAGAAACTCGGTTTCTTCTGATCCGGCTATTTGGTCGGGGGCGGGCAGCCGCCCCTACCCAGGAGGCACCATGGTTGAAAAAGTCGTTGCCACGGAAGCCGCGCTCGAATTGATCGCGTTCCTGAAACAGAAGCATGGCGAGCTGATGTTTCATCAGTCCGGCGGCTGCTGCGACAACAGTGCAGCGAACTGCTACCTCCCGGGCGAGCTCACCATAGGCGCCGGGGATGTCCATCTCGGCGAGATCGGTGGCTGTCCGTTCTACATCGGCAAATCTCAATACGAATACTGGAAGCATACCCAGCTAATCATCGACGTGATCGAGGGGTATGGTGGCACTTTCTCGCTCGAAGGGCCGGAAGGGAAAGCTTTTCTCACGCGCTCCCGCGTCTTCAGCGAAGAGGAGCGCGCCGCGCTGTAATCCGATTAACCTACATTCCGCTGCTGACCGCGTCGTGAAAGCGGGCTTGCCCGGGCTTGCCCGCGATAGCCACCGTTGCATCGTACCAGGGGGTCAGGTCTTTCCTTTTGCCTCGTGCATTCTTGCTGGAAAAAGGAAAGACCTGACCCTATGAACTATTCGGCGAGTCCCTGTAGCGCAGGCATCCTTGCCTGCGTCTTTGAAAACAGCCGGCCGGAAGCCGGCGCTGCCGCGATGATTTCTTTTTGAA